>NZ_JASBOF010000016.1:0-60817 GCF_039907195.1 Corynebacterium sp. c3Ub_189
AGCCGGTGCTTTCAGGAGCGAAGAACCACGTGGTGGTGGCGAGCACGGTCCCCATTAGCAGGGTAAGCGCTAATGCTCGGCGTAGAGAAAGGTTAAAGCCGATCAGCGCCGCAAGGTAGGGCACAAACGTGACGGCTATTATCCCGAAGAAACAAATTGATATCGCTGCGATGGCCGCGAGTGACACCCAGTAGAGCCCGATCCGCTGTCCTAACCGCCATCCGCGTGGGTAGTAGCCCACAGCGCCAAAAGAAAAGAAGTAGACGGCACTAAACGCTAAAGCGCACGCAGACGCCCCAATTCGTTCAGCGAGCGTCGTTCCCGGCGCGGCAAAGGTCATCACCAACCCGGGAATGAGGAAGACCAACCATACGCTGGCGAAAAGAGCGCTATTAAGGCTAAAACCGCGCCACGGATCGCGAAAGGGGCCCATTAACGGCGCGCCTTGTCGCGGGAGCGCAGCACCAGGCAAGCGGTGAGAAAGATGGTCGTCCATACCGCGAAGTTTAACCATGCGGCCCACATGGGGTGCGACACGGTGCCTTCCTCCCCGCTAAGAAACTGCATGCCTTCTGCAAGGGGCCACTGGGCGAGCACAACCGGGCCAAAGAGGGGAGTGAAGCGGCCCAATTCCATCAGCGGCTCAGTAAGTGGAGTGAATACATTGGCGGCAAAGAGGAAGAGGACAACGGAGGTCGAGGCGATTGCGACAGAATTGTCGGTGGGCAAAGCCATGGCCCACACCAAGCCATAAAAGCCAAAGGGAATGGAAACTAGGACGCAAGCGATGAAGGCTAAAATCCACTGGTGTGGTTGCATCGAGGCTTGTGTCACGGCGCCGGTGATAAATACCGCGGTGATGGGGAGCAGTGCCTGAAAGCCGATTGATATGAGGCTTGCCCACAGAAGCTGTCGTGGGTGCAGAGGAGTGAGGGCTAATTGACGCGCCCACCCAGTCTTCGCATCTGTCACGGCGGAACCAGCGGCGGAGACGGAACCAGCGACGCCGCCGTAAAGGGCCATGCTGATCATCTCTAAGGCGGCGAAGTTTCCTCCTTTAAAGGGGGCATCACCAAAATCCATCATGGTGCCAAAGAGGAGGTAAAAAAATACCGGCAAGATGGTACTGAAAAAGAGGGGAGTAAGGTTGCGACGAAGGCGCAGCAGGTTGTGAGTGGCAAACCGGAGAGTGCGCGCACTGGTCGTTGCAGCTTGTGTGGTCATGGCATGTTCCTTTCGCGAAGTAGCCAACGGAGCGATGGGTTAGGACTGGGACGCTGTCAAAGCAAGAAATGCGTCCTCTAAGGAGTGTTTGCGAATAGTCAGGTCATGGGCCGAGGTGTGGTTGAGAAGGTAATTCGCAAGTACATCGGAGTCACGGGTGGTCATCCGGGCGTGAGTGCCAGACAAGGAAATCTCGGCGACGGTGGGTAGCTCTTTCGCATTTAAAGGTGTGCCGTCGAACTTTGCCTCGACTATGCGCTTGCCTGACTGTTCGCGTAGTTCTGTGGCCTGAGCATCTGCGCGCAGCTTTCCTTCATGCAGGAGGATTATCCTTGCTGCAAAATTGTCTGCCTCTTCGAGGTAGTGCGTAGCGAAGACAATGGTGCGTCCCTGTTCTGCTTGTCTGTGCATGGTGGACCAGAACTCGTAGCGCGCTTGAGCATCCATGCCAGCTGTAGGCTCATCGAGCAATAAAATGTGGGGATTGCCTAAAAGAGCGAGGGCGAATCGCACGCGTTGTTGCTCGCCACCAGAGCATTTTCCTACTGGGCGGTGCAGGATCCGGTCTAGGTCTGCTTGTTTGGCAACTTCTCCGATGGGAAGGGGATGGGGAAAGGTAGAGGAAATCATCTTTAGTGTGTCCAAGACTGTGAGCTCGGGTAGCAGGCCACCGGTTTGCAGCACGGCGCCAATCTGTGCCGCGCGGATCGCGGTGTGCGGTGTGTGTCCAAGCACGGAAACGCTGCCGGAGGTGGGGGTGGTAAGCCCGAGGATGAGGTCAAAAAGGGTGGTTTTGCCTGCTCCATTGGTGCCTAGTAGGCCTACGATCTCGCCTTGGGCGATGTTGAAGGAAATTTCGCTGAGCGCATGGACGGGATTGGAGGATCTCGTGGCGAAGGTTTTACTGACTCCGGATACGTCTATAGCCAGCGGTTGTGCGGTTGATGGATCTGTAGTTCTCATACCTGGAAAGTATCCGTAGCCAGCAAAAATGATGAATAGGATCTGTCAGCACATTTTCATGACAAGTGTCATGACGCGGTAAGGTAGGAAAGTGCTTACTACTCTCGCAGCGGCTACTGGACTATTCGTGGCCACCAACATCGATGACATTGTGGTGTTGTCCCTCTTCTTTGCCCGTGGAGCTGGACGCAAGGGCACGACGCCCGCGATTCTGCTAGGTCAATATTTGGGTTTTCTCGGCATACTAGCGGCCTCTGCCGTTGTCGGGCTGGGCTTTAATGCTGTTTTGCCTGAGGAATTGATTCGCTACTTTGGTCTCATTCCATTGTTTTTAGGCCTATGGGCAGCGTGGCAAGCATTCCGGGGTGAGGACGACGATGAGGACGTTTCGGGTAAAAGGCTGAGCGCACTTGCGGTAGCCGGGGTGACCTTCGCCAACGGTGGCGACAATATCGGCGTCTATGTACCAGTGTTTACCACCTCTACGCCGGCTGAGGTAGCGATCTATTGCGTGGTCTTTTTAATCCTCGTGGCGCCCCTAGTGTGGGCAGCGCGGTTTGTGGCCACGCGGCCGGGCATTGCAGAAGCACTGGAAAAGTGGGAAAGCGTGCTGTTTCCCACGGTCCTCATTCTGCTGGGAATTGCGATCTTGCTTGCGGTGTAAACGCGGAATAGAAAAAGCCGGCACCTTCACGGTGCCGGCTGAATATTTGTCGGGCTAACAGGATTTGAACCTGCGACCCCTACACCCCCAGTGTAGTGCGCTACCAAACTGCGCCATAGCCCGCCGTCGAACTGTGCGACTTGTCTAGACTACATCAGTAGGATTCTACTGTGAAATTTGGGGTGTAACCTGCGCTAAAACTCGCCGCTGGAGTACACCCAAGCGCCGCCGACGCGGCGAAACGAGGAACGCTCGCGTTGTGAGCCAACGGCCGCGCCTTTATAAAAGGCCTCAAACTCCACTACGCCGGAATTATCGAGCAATCCGCCTGCTTGGGTGTCCAGAATATCGAGGCGATAAAACCGGACGGGAGAATCAGCCAAGTCGAGTGTTGCAGGGCGAGTATCGGGATCCCACGTACGGAGGAGATAGGCTTCGTCTCCAGTAACAAAGGCGCTAAAGCGCGAGCGCATGAGCGCCTCCGCAGTGGGGGCGTTGGTGCCGGCATGGTACTTGCCACAGCACTCGCCGTAGGTCAGGCCGGTGCCGCACGGGCAGCGGCGCGAGGGATCAAAGGCTGCCATTAGTGCGCGTCCACGTCCACGATGGTGACGTTGCCGAGCATGCGCTCAACATCGGTGTCCTTCGCGGCAGAGCGCAGGGCGGACTTTTCTTCCGCTGACAGTTTTCCGGCAAGCTCGATGCGGCGTTCGAAGCTAGCGGGGCCGGTTTGGGTGATGCTCACGTGGACGTCGTCAAGCGCAAGCCTCTTGCCGGCATCCTTGATTGCTTGGGTGGCGGCCGTAGCCAGCGCGGACATAACAAGGCCCTCTGCGGTAAAGCCCTTACCCTTGCCGCCATTCTTCTTCGTGCGGTCGGCACTGAGGTTGTGGTCATTATGGCGGACGACCACGCCGAATTTGGTGCCGGTGGCCGGCTGCGCAACGGCGGCGTCGGTTCCTACTTCCTCCGGGCGGTAATCAGGAACGATAAACTGCTCGGCCCACGCACCGATGAGATCCGCAGCGCGGGCTGCCGTGCCCTGCTTGGTGAGCAGGTGATCGGTCTTGTCCAGGGAAACCAAGGATTTGGGGTAGCGCGTGAGCAGGAAGATATTTTGCGCATTGTCTATGCCCACCGTCTGGTCAATGGGTGAGTGCAACACCATCAACGGCTTGCGGAGCTTGGGCAGGTACTCCTCAGGGTTGGTATCGGCCAAGTCCTCGAGGAACTTGCGGGAAATGATAAGGCCGCGGCCACCGAGGATTACTTCCACCTCTCCGTTGGCGTCGACCTCGCCAATTTTGTCCGCATAGTGCAGCACGGAGTGGGCAGGATCAAAGGGCGCGCCAATGGTGGCTACCGCCTTAAGTGATTTCATGGTGGTGGCCGCCTTCAATGCAGCGGCGCCACCGAGCGAGTGGCCCATGAGCAATTGTGGGGCAGAGTAGTTCTCCGTCAGCCAGGCGGCAGCGGCATGGATATCATCAACATTTTGGCTAAAGGTAGTATCGCCAAATTCTCCGGCGGACTGGCCAAGACCGGGAAAATCGAAACGCAAAGTGGCGATGCCGAACTCGGTGAGCTGTTTCGCGGTGCGGGCAGCACCGGGAGTGTGGCGCGAGCCGGCGAAGCAATGGGCAAAGATGGCATAGGCGGTCGGGGGAGAATCCGGGAAGTCGATGGTTCCGGCCATCTCGGTTCCCCGGCTCGAAGGCAGCTTAACATTGACGGATTGCATGAGAACTACAATAACGGGCCTCTTACCCGCAAGCCATACCAGGTTGACTACAGTCGATAGGAGCAATCCAAATAAGGAGGATGAGGTATGGGCGCGTTCGATTGGTTCTGGAAAGCAATGGGCTCGCAAAGCGAGCGTAACGATAAGAAATCCAAGGCCATCGTGGGTTCCGCCGATGAAGCGGCTCGGGCATTGGGCCAGCAGGACGACGCAGCTGTAGCCCAAGCTGCACGCGATGCCGTTGCAGGCGGCGAGATTGCGGATAAGGCGCAATTCCTCGCGGCCCTAGCAGTAGCGTGCGAGCGCACCCTAGGGATGCATCCGTTCAATGTGCAGTCCCAAGCCGTACTGCGCCTGCTTACCGGAGACGTCATCCAAATGGCCACCGGCGAAGGCAAAACTTTGGTGGGTGCCATGGCGGCTACGGGTTTCGCGTTGACTGGCAAACGCGTCCACGTTGTCACCGTCAATAACTATCTTGCCGCCCGCGACGCCGAATGGATGCGTCCTGTCGTGGAGTTCTTTGGATTGAGCGTTGCCTCGGTTACGGAGGGCATGACACCGGATGAGCGACGCGCTGCGTACGCGCAGGATATTATCTACGCACCGGTCAACGAACTGGGCTTTGATCTGCTCCGTGATAACCAAATTACTGATCGCTCCCACACGGTGCAGGCCGCCGGCGACGTTGCCCTCGTAGACGAGGCCGACTCTGTCCTAGTGGATGAGGCCCTTGTGCCCCTGGTGCTGGCCGGAAATCGGCCAGGTGAGGCCCCCACCGGGCACATCACCAATGTGGTTTCCCGTTTGCGCGAGATGCTGGATTACTCCATCTCTGAGGACGGCCGCACCGTTCAGCTGACGGAGACTGGTGCCCGCCGCGTGGAGCAGGAATTGGGCATTGATTCGCTTTATTCGGAGGAAAACATCGGCACCATCTTGGTGAAGGTTAACCTCGCCCTGCATGCAAAGGCCCTGCTTATCCGGGACGTCCACTACATCGTGGTGGATGGAAAACTGCAGCTTATCGACGCCTCCCGGGGCCGCGTTGCCGACCTACAACGCTGGCCCGACGGGCTCCAAGCGGCAGTAGAAGCCAAAGAAGGCCTCGAAGTTTCCGAAGGTGGGCGCATCCTCGACACCATTACGCTGCAAGAACTTATGCGACGTTACCCACTTTTGTGCGGTATGACGGGTACCGCGGTGGAGGCGACCGATCAGCTGCGGCAGTTCTATGATCTTCATGTATCCGTGATCGACCGCAATAAGCCGCTGCAGCGCTTTGATGAGCAAGACCGCATTTTTGCGACCGTCGATGATAAATCCGCCGCCATCGTGGAGGAAATAGCCACCATTCACGCCACGGGGCAACCCATCCTTGTGGGCACGCAGGATGTAGCCGAGTCGGAAGATCTGGCGGATGCTCTCCGCGAGCGGGGCATTGACGTCAATGTACTCAACGCCAAAAATGATGAGCAGGAGGCACAGATCGTCGCCGAGGCCGGCGATATTGGACGCGTCACCGTCTCTACTCAGATGGCCGGGCGCGGCACCGATATTAAGCTGGGCGGTGCTAACGAAGCTGACCATGATGCAGTAGCGGAGTTAGGTGGCTTGGCGGTTATCGGTACCTCCCGCCACCGCACCGCCCGCTTGGATAACCAGTTGCGCGGCCGTGCGGGTCGGCAAGGCGATCCGGGCCTATCCCTATTTTTCGTCTCCCTCGAAGATGATGTGGTCCAGCAAGGCGGCGACGGCGAGACTGTGCGTGCTCAACCGGCAGAAGATGGGCGCATTGAATCCAAGCGAGTAAGTGATTTCGTGGCACACTGCCAGCGCGTGACCGAGGGTCAACTACTCGAAATTCATGCCCAGACCTGGAAGTATAACCAGCTCCTAGCTGATCAGCGCATCATTATTGATGAGCGCCGAGCCAAGCTGTTGGATACTGATCAAGCGTGGCAGGAACTATCCCAACGTGCTCCGGAGCGTGCAGCAGAGCTATCAGAGGTTCCAGAGGAAGCCCGCATCAAGGCCGCGCGCGAAATCATGCTGTATCACTTGGACTTGGCCTGGGCCGACCACCTAGAGCTCATGGACGATGTGCGCGAGTCGATCCATCTGCGCGCCATCGCCCGAGAGACTCCCATCGACGAGTACCACCGCATTGCGGTGAGGGAGTTTAAGGACTTGGCTCAGAGGGCCGTAGACAAGTCTGTGGAGACTTTCCGTACAGTGCTTATCGACGCCGCCGGGGCACACCTCGATGACGCCGGCCTCGCTCGTCCGAGTGCTACATGGACCTACATGGTGTCCGATAACCCCCTTGCGGGCAAAGGAAATTCCGTGCTGAGCGGCATCGGAAACATTTTCCGGTGAAATAATTCCCCGCGAAGGGGTCACGGATTCAAATGAGTCGCTAGTATTGTTATAAGTAACTCGTAACTAATCCCCGGAGGTAACAATGAGCGAGAACACCGGAACCCCGGAACCACAGGTAGAGACCACATCTGTATTCCGCGCAGACCTGCTCAAGGAGATGGAAAACAGCGCGAATGGCAATGATGCTACCGTTGCCGGCACCGACAATCTGGCGGAAGGTCAGGCCCTCCTCGTGGTAAAGCGTGGCCCGAACGCAGGTGCCCGCTTCTTGTTGGATCAGGCGACTACTACCGCCGGCCGCCACCCTGAGGCAGACATCTTCCTCGATGACGTTACGGTGTCCCGCCGCCACGCGGAGTTTCGCAAGAATGATGACGGCAAGTTTGAGGTAGTTGATGTGGGATCCCTGAACGGAACCTACGTTAACCGCGAGCCCCGCAACTCCCAGGTGCTCGAGGTAGGAGACGAAATCCAGATTGGCAAGTTCCGCTTGGTTTTCATCGCTAACCAGAGCTAATTTTTTTACGTAGACTAGCCGCGCTTCCTTACTAGGAGGGGCGGTGTAGTCTACTTATGGCACGATAAGAACTTTCAGTACCCCTAAGAGATAGACACAGTGAGCGCAGCAGATTCTTCGGCAGCAGCAGTACGCCGCACCAGCCCTAAAGCTAAGAAGCCAAAGACCATGTCCATTGGCGTGGTTTTGGAAACGCTGAATCAGCAATTCCCAGACGTCACGGTGTCTAAGATTCGCTTCCTCGAATCTGAGGGGCTCATCAGTCCACAGCGCACGGCCTCTGGCTATCGCCGCTTCACCCAAGAAGACGTGGACAGACTGCGGTATATTCTCACCACTCAGCGCGATAACTATACGCCGCTGAAGGTTATCCGCGAGCAGCTAGAAGCCATGGATTCCGGCCAGGTGACCGCCATTGTTTCTGCGGGAAATGCAGAAACCCTACTCTCGCCGCAGCAGTTTAGGGCCCCTGTGGTCACGCGCCTGACCGATGTAGAGGTAGCTACCCAAGCTAGTGCCAGCGAAGATGATGTAGCTTCCTTGGTTAAATATGGCCTCATCCGCCCGGATGCCGCAGGATTTTTCAATACCGACGACGTAGCCATTGTCTCTGCCGCGGTGGCCCTCAAAGCTTTTGGTTTTGGCGCCCGTGAACTCAAGTCCCTGCGTAATAACGCCCGCCGGCAGGCTGATTTGATTTCCCAGGCGGCAGCTCCCGTGGCACACTCAAACTCTGATACCGCGCATCAGAAAGCAGAGGAAATCTCCCAGCAAATGACCGCTCTAGTGGTCTCCTTGCACGCAACTCTGGTGAAGTCGGATCTGCGCGACGAATACCACTCCTAATACACACGTAATCCCGCGTTTGTGGGAGAGTGGTATTTATGAGTGATGTATCCCTAGAGTTTCACGGTATCCACCAGGTAGGCCCCGAAGACGATGTGTGCGCTGTGCTGCGCTGGCCGGAAGAGAACCGGTTGATCCCCGTGTGGATCTCCCCGATTGAAGGCATGCAACTAGCTGCCGCTTTAGACGGCCACCAGCCTAATCGTCCCACCTCGCACGATCTTATCTGCGAGGTACTAGAGGGCACTGGCGGGGTAGAGGCCATTGAAATTGCCAACTACCACCAGGGAACGTTCATGGTAGATATTAAGGCTCCGAACGGAGAGGTTTATGACTCTCGGTTGAGCGACGCACTTGCCGTATCCGAATATTTCCACGTCCCCATTTCAGCCGAGGCGGATCTCCTTGCCCAGGTTTCCGTATATGCCAGTGATGCAGACGTGAAAGAGTACTTCGACCTGGAAATTTCCACCCACGCCGCAGGCGATAATCTACCAGCCAGCGAAAACAATGATTCCTCGACCTCGGCGTCGGGAAATGCCCAGGCAGATGCGGATTTTGAAGCCATGATGAGGTCTTTGGGTATGGAGGAAAAGGATTTCCTATCGGGGGATGACGACGAAAAAAGTTAATGACACGCGTGTGACTAATGGTGACAATGGGGTTTGAGAAGTCTAAAGTTGTACTTGACAGTTGAGCAAGCAGCGCTTGACGGGCGTATGCGCTTGGCTTTTAATTGATCTTTAGAAATTCCAACAAACCCCATTGGAGTAATTACGTGAGCATTAACGAGGACTCCCAGTCCGAATCCACCTACGTACAGGAATCGCTTTTTGACGTCGGACCCGACGAAGAGGTGGGCTACCGCGTTCCCATCGCTTGCCAAGTTGCCGGCATCACCTACCGCCAGCTGGACTATTGGGCACGCACCAACCTGGTCAACCCTTCCATCCGCACGGCGCGCGGCTCCGGCTCCCAGCGCCTGTACTCCTTCAAGGATGTACTGGTACTCAAGATCGTGAAGCGCCTGCTGGATACCGGCATCTCCCTGCAGAATATCCGTTTGGCAGTTGAGTCCCTACGGGATCGGGGTGTGAATGACCTAGCAGAGCTGACCCTCGTATCCGACGGCACTACCGTTTATGAATGCCGTTCCAACGATGAGGTCATTGACTTGCTCGCCGGCGGCCAAGGCGTCTTCGGTATTGCAGTTCCGGGTATCTTGAAGGAACTGTCCGGCACTATTTCTTCCTTCCCTTCGGAGCGCATCGAAGACTTCGCCGAGGACAACGTGGTCGGCCTCGACGAGTTGGCTGCTCGTCGCAAGCGCAAGAGCTCCTAAGCTCGTCCACACAGAATCCACCCTCCTTCCCAGCTCACGGGGAAGAAGGGTGGATTTTTGATCTCTATCGCCACGATGACAACATGCAAGATCGTCCTGTTCCGTGCTGCGTGGCTCGCGGGATCGAGGTCGAGCCCAAGCGCTTAGTGCCCTAGCCGACTCTCAGCTTATATTTGGGAAAGTGCCCGTAGCTCCGCGGTGTAGGGGAGCACTAGCCACTATGAGCCGACAAGAAAGGCACCGAACGATGCCTCGTTCGGTGCCGTAGGCAAGGAAGAGCTGCGTATTAGACCCCTGCGGCCTTATTAATTGCTCTAGAGACCGTCGCCTCATCGGCTGAGTCAACAGAGGTGAAGCTATCAGCTGCGGACTTCAGTGCGGCATCGACATTGCCTTCACCGACATGAACGACGCTGAGGGAAACGTCCTTGGAGGCGGCGTCGTCAAGAGCGGATGTGAATTGCGCATCATCCATGTCCTGCTCGGTACCAGTAGTTACCACGACCACGCGTGCTTTCTCGCCAGTTCCTGCGGCTTGATCGGCGGCATTGGCGATAGCTGCTACTACGGCGCTGCGTGTTTGCGGAACACCGCCAGTTCCGAACCCATCTAGAGTGCCGGACACAGCGTTGCCATCACCAAAGCCCAGGTTTTGGCGGAAGCCAACCGTGGCGGTCTCAGCGATAGGAGAGGAGTAGTTCCACAACGAGACTGCCCCGCCGTCTGCGGCTAGATCAGAAGCAGTGGTGCCCAAGGCTTGGGCCACAGGGCCGTACATCGGCGCCATGGCCGAAGATGTATCCAGAAGCAGGAGCGTATTCGCCGCCACCGTCACATCGGCCTTGGGAGCTGCTGCGGAACTCGTCGCTGCAGCAGAGCTTGTCGGGGAAGAACTCTTGGAGGCAGCGGAGGTGGAAGCACTGGAAGCAGCTGTCGTACTGTTCTCCGGTGCGTCCTCGGTGCTGCTTTCCACTGCGGCGGGTGCGGCGGAGTCTTCGCCGTCGTCGTTGCCTGCGCCGCGCAAAAGGAAGACCACCAAGGCAATTATGGCCAGCAGCGCGATAATAGCCACCGCAATAACCCATCCCGCTACTGCGAAGCTATTTTTCCCGTTTGAATGCCGTGCCATGTGGTGTCTTCCTCCCAAACAAACTGCCGTTGTTAGTGGCTCATTTTAGCGGGGCAAGTGCTTGATCTATCACAGCGACAAGCCGGTCTCGCAGTGGTTTAGCTGTGAGCGCCAGCGTTCTTTGCCTCGAGACGTACTCGGCCTTGCCCTCAGGGGTCTCGATGGGTACCACGCCAAGTCCCCAATCACGGCAGTCATAAGGAGATGCCTCCATGTCAAGGATGCGCGCTTCAATCGCCAAATCCAGACATTCAAGGAAAAGTTCGCCTGGTACGAGTGGTCCCAGCTTCCAGGCCCACTTATATAGATCCATCGTGACGTGTACGCAGCCAGCCTGGTCATTGTTGGGCTGATCTTCACGATGCAGGACAGTGAGGTTAAGAGGCCGAGCGGGAGGGGTAAAGAACCGGAAAGCATCATAGTGAGAACACTTAATTGAGTGCTCATCGACAACCCGGTTGGTGCCGTCCGCGCCGAGTCGCAAGGGCAACGAATGACGCGGGGAATCCGTGTGGTAGACCATTGCCCATTCATGCAGACCGAAGCAGTCAAAGTGGACCGGATTGGTAGCGGAACGCCGAAGCAGATTGGAGATATAGCGAACCGAGTCACCTCGACGCTCTAGAAAGCTGGCGAGGTCGACGGTGATGCCTTCTGAGGTGGCGTAGTAATCCCGCCATTCAGCGTGCGGAGGAGTGCCTGCTAGCGCAGTTCCTACACCCGGGTGCCAGCGCTTTAGGTGAGAGGGACGTACGGGGTAGTACTCAAAGAGAAAATCGAAAACAGGGTGGTAGCTGCCAGGATGCCGGAAGCGCTCCAAGCGGTCTGTGGCTTGCTTTTCGTGTTCATGCTGTTGAGCACTCCATTCCTCAGGGCTCAAGATGCGCATGAGCGTTCACCTCCTTGACTTAACGGCGTCGGCGGCGGGCGACTTTGCCGCCCGAGCGGCGGCGTTGAGAGTTGGACTTCTTGACAGATTTCGCCGGTTTCTGGGGCGCGTCCTGCCCGGGTGGGGGAAGGGCAGGGCCATTGGGCTTGCGAGCGCCCGTAATCTCCTTAAGGATCGGTGCGCCAGCAGGATTGTCACGGTGAGAAATATCGTGCTCCGTAGCCGTGACCCCGGCTTTCTTAATGAGAGCGGCTACTTCTTTGCGTTGTTCATCCATGACCAAAGTGATCACGGTACCCGCAGCACCACCGCGTGCCGTGCGGCCGGCGCGATGGAGATAGGCTTTGTGCTCTGCGGGCGGATCGACGTGAACGACGAGTGAAACGTCCGCAATATCGATACCGCGGGCGGCAATATCGGTGGCGACCAAAACTGGAATGCTGCCATCGGCGAAGCCTTCGATTGCGCGGGTACGCGCGCCTTGGCCTTTATCGCCATGCAATGGATAAGCGTTGATGCCGGAGCGGCGCAATTTCTTGACCTGCCTGTCCACGCCGTGCTTGGTACGCATGAACATGATGGTTTTGCCTTGGCGGGCAGCGATGCGCAGCACCACCTCGTTGCGGGCGGGACGCTCGCCGACGAAAAAGAGGTGATGGGACATGGAATCCACTGCAGCTTGCACCGGGGCTGTGGAGTGGACCACCGGGTCATGGAGGAATTGCTCCACCAGCTTATTGACTTCGCCGTCAAGCGTCGCCGAAAACAGCAAGCGCTGGCCTTGCGCCGGAGTTAGGCGCAGAAGCTTGCGTACTTGGGGCAAAAAGCCCATATCGGCCATCTGATCGGCTTCATCCAGTGCAGTAGTCTGGACCGCATCCAAATGCAGCTTGCCCTGGTCAATGAGATCCTGGGCACGGCCAGGGGTAGCAACAAGAACATCAACGGGGCGAGCGAGGGAGCGGATATGGTGATTAATATTTACCCCGCCCACGACAGCGAGCACTCTTAAGCCCAGCGTTGCCGCAGGTTCATCAAGGCGCTGGTGAATTTGAGTAGCCAACTCGCGGGTGGGGGCGAGGATGAGCGCACGGGGATGAGCAGGCTTGGATGCACCTGTTCCGGCAAGGCGGGCGAGCATGGGCAGGCCAAAGGTATAGGTCTTGCCCGACCCGGTAGGGCCGCGGCCGAGTACGTCTTTGCCTGCGAGGGCGTCGGGAATCGCGGCCTTTTGAATAGGAAACGGTTCGGTAATGCCTTGGTTGTGCAGAACGTGCACCAGGCGCTGGGGAAGGCCGAGATCGGCAAAAGCAGTCATCGCTTTCCCATCCTATCGGCAGTGTGTCGGATCGCCGCATTCAACGGGAAAGACCTGCTCGGAAACGTGATTGGGGCCCCGAAGGGCCCCTGAACACGTCACTGCGAATCTAGTCGGTCTGGGTCAGGCTGCGGTCACCGGACCACTCAATGTGGAAGGTGCCCGGCTTGTCGGTGCGCTTGAAGGTGTGGGCGCCGAAGAAATCACGCTGGCCCTGAATGAGAGCGGCCGGCAGGCGCTCGGCACGCAGGCTGTCGTAGTAGGAGAGGGACGACGCAAAGACCGGTGCCGGGAGTCCCAGCTGGGTAGCGGCGACGACCACGCGGCGCCAAGGGTCGATGAGGTCTTCCAGCTCGCCCTTGAAGTAGGGATCGAGGATGAGGGCGGGCAAGTCCGCGTTATTGTCATAGGCTGACCGGATACGATCCAAGAACTTGGCGCGGATGATGCAGCCGCCGCGCCAGATGGTTGCTAGATCGCGCGGGTCAACGTCCCAACCAAATTCTTCGGATCCTGCCTTAATCTCGTCAAAGCCCTGGGAGTAGGCAATAAGCTTGGCGGCATAGAGCGCGCGGCGTACATCCTCGATGAACTCGGCCTTGTCCACGTCCAGGGCCTTGATGGTGCCGGCGGGAAGCTGGCCTTCCTGGGCGGCGCTGCGCTGCGCGGTGGAGGAGGACAGCGCGCGGGCGAAGACGGATTCGGCAATACCGGTAATCGGAACGCCGAGCTCCAATCCATTGATGGCAGTCCAGCGGCCGGTGCCCTTCTGGCCGGCGGCGTCCACGATGACGTCGACAAGCGGGGCGCCAGTCTCCGGATCCTTTTGGGCCAGAACCTCGGCGGTGATTTCAATGAGGTAGGAATCAAGGTCGCCGGAGTTCCATTCGCGGAATACCTCTGCGATTTCGGCCGGCTCCATGCCTGCGCCATAGCGCAGCAGCTGATAAGCCTCGCCGATGACCTGCATATCGGCGTACTCGATGCCATTGTGGACCATCTTGACAAAGTGGCCGGCGCCGTCCGGACCAATGTGGGTTACACACGGGGTGCCATCCACATTCGCAGCGATGGACTCAAGAATCGGGCCGAGGGTCTCCCACGACTCCTTGGGGCCGCCGGGCATGATGGAGGGGCCATTGAGCGCGCCCTCCTCGCCGCCGGAGATTCCGGCGCCGACGAAATGCTTGCCGCGGGCGGCTACGTCCTTCTCGCGGCGAATGGTGTCAGTGAACAAGGCATTTCCGCCGTCGATGATGATATCGCCATCATCCATGGCCTCGGCCAGCTGATCGATGACCGCATCGGTGGCCTTGCCAGCCTTGACCATGATGATTGCCTTGCGTGGGCGCTCCAAAGAAGCCACAAAGTCCTCGATGGATTCCGAAGGCACGAAGTTGCCTTCTTCACCGTGGGCCTCAATGAGCGCATGGGTCTTTTCAGGGCTGCGGTTATACACCGCTACGGTATTGCCGTTGCGGGCAAAGTTACGGGCCAAATTAGAACCCATGACCGCCAATCCCACGACGCCAATCTGAGCAAGTTCATTCTTATCAGTCATGCTGCCTATCCTACGTCACTAGGATGCGAGGCTGGCATCAATGGCTAGGCTGGTGGACTATGTCGGATACGCAGAAACTCAATGACTTGCTCCACCTCGCGCACACGCGAGTGCTCAATGCAGAAGAACTGGAGTCTCTCAATGCCTTAAACGGCGGCCTTGCGGCATTGCTAGGACTGCAGTTCACCTACGTGGGCCCGCGCGAGGCCCGGGCGACACTGCAGGTGCTGCCGGAGCATCACCAGCCCTGGGGAGTTGCCAACGGCGGGTTGTATTGCTCTATCGCAGAAACCGTGGCCTCCATTGCCAGCGTGGCGGCTGCCGACGCCCCCGCGGTCGGCGTCAATAACTCCAGCGACTTCATTCGCTCCACAGGTGAGGGCGAGTTAGAAGCCGTGGCTACGCCAGTGCAGCTAGGCGGTCGCACCCATGTGTGGAGCGTCGAGATGCGGCAAGGCCGCGCGCTTATCGCCCGCACCACCTTGCGCACAATGATTCTGCGCTAGTTCACCCGAGCGGCGGTAAAAGACATGCCGTGGGCGGAAAGCCGCTGAAGATAAGGCTTTCCAAGCCCGGTGGCCGGGGTGAGTACGCCGCCTACACGGCCGGCATTAGAGCGCGAAACGAGCAAGCAAAGCGCAGCCTGGCTCAGCATCATTGCGGTGAGCTCATAGCCCGGGTCGCCTTGTGCCGACACAGTTGCCCGCCAGCGTTCGCCATCTTCGGTAATGCCGTGATGGCTGACCTGGAAATGAGCGCCCTTAGGGCCGGGTTTGGGCAGGATCTTTTCCACCAGCGGGCGCAGGCGCGACTGAGTGCCATCAAAAAGTATCTTGGTGGCGAGCGCCAGCCCATAGGCGCGTGCGCGACCGAGAAGACCGGTGCCAGCCCACCATGCTTCCTTGTAAAACAGGCGTGGGCCCCACGCGCGCCCCAGCAGAGCGTTAGAGCGGCGCACCACGCGGGTATTGAACATGGACATGAAAAATGGTCCTACCCAGCCCACGCCGTCGACCTCTTTAATTTCGAAGTCATTCTGGAGGCCGTCTAAGCGTGGCCCGGCCTTGGGATCCGGGTCCAGCGAGTAAGGATTGTGCAGGTTACGGGCTACCTCTTTATCCGCGTGCGCGGCATGCGAGACCTGCAGGGAAGACTCGATGGTGCCCGGAGAGATTCCGCCTTTGAGCTTGTCGACGGCCATCTGTACTCGTGCAAACGGCTTTCCTGCCGCCTGGTAGAGATTGAGCATGCCAATATCTGAGGGCACGGAATCAAAGCCGCAGGAGTGAACGATGCGCGCACCCGTGGATTGGGCGGTGGCGTGGTGGGAATCGATGCTGCGGCGAATAAAGGGAACCTCACCGCAGAGGTCAACATAGTCCACGCCATGGCGCGCGCAGGCGGCAACGACGTGGCCGCCATACAGGCTGTAGGGGCCGACCACGGTGATAAGCACCTTGGTACCTTCCACCATGCGCTCCACAGCGGCGGCATCATCGGCGGCGGCGATGGCGATGTCCCAGTGCGGATTGAGTTCATCGCGCAGCGCGGCTAGCACCGGTCGGTTCCGGCCGGCCAGAGTCACAGAGGGCGCGTTAATCGAGGCAAGGTAGCGTGCCACCAATTGGCCGACCAGCCCGGTAGCGCCATAAACAGTGATATCGCTCATAGCGCACCAGCGTACCGGAGGGATTAGAGCCAGTGGTTCTTTCGGAACCAAGCCCACAGGCCCACAACGACCAAGATCATGATGATAATCGCCATGGGGTATCCCAGCGCCCAGTGTAGCTCCGGCATAATGTCGAAGTTCATGCCGTAGATACCCGCCACCAGGGTAGGCGCGGCCCACATGCCTACGACCGCGGAAATGGTGCGCATATCCGAGTTCTGTTGCATCGTTACCTTGGCTACCGAGGCGTCAATCAGCGAGGTAAGGCGCTCATCGAAGCTGGATACTTGGTCCTTGACCACGAGCTCATGGTCGTTGACATCGCGCAGGTAGGAGCGCAGTTGCTTTGAAATTAGATCCTTGTGGTCAGAGACCATGGATTTTAGTGCCACCGAAAGTGGGTCAATGGCATGCTTCATCTCCAGCACCTCACGCTTGAACATGTAGATGCGGTCTACATCAAACTTGAGGTTCGGGGTAAAGATTTCTTCTTCCAGCTCATCGACCTCGATACTGATAAGGCGGGAAATCTCCGAGTAGCGGTCCACCATCATATCCAGGATCTTCCAGGCCATGGCCACTGGGCCGAGCTCCACCAAGTCCTGCTCATCTTCCACCGTATATGCCAGGTTGGGTAGCTTTGCCCCGTGGCGGACGGTGATGATGAAGTTGGAGCCCATAATCATCTGGATCTCACCGGTGGAAATGATCTGGCGCTTATCCGTGACCTCATCATGATCGCGGTAGTTCACGGAACGCGCGACCACGAAGAGCTGATCATCGTAGCGTTCGAGCTTAGGGCGTTGATGGGCCATAACGGCGTCTTCTACGATGAGTTCGTGGATGCCAAACTGGGAGGCCACCTTGGTCATCTGGGACTCATAGGGCTCATGCATGCCTACCCAAATAAATCCGCGGCCGTATTCCTCAATCGCTTCCAGAGCGGAGCTGGTGGAATACTCCCCGGGAAGCGCCTCGCCATCCACAAAGACGCGGCAATGTTCGATGGCGCGCTCCGGTGGTACCGGCAGGGAAGTGGGCTTACTAGGAGGCTCGGGTTTCTTGCGGCCCCTAAAGGGTGAAGGTACGGATGGCATCTTTTCAGCCTCCTTTGCGCGGTAGTGCGGATTTTTTCCCAATGGGCAGGCGGCGATTTTACGCAGCGGGTAAATCTTACACCGAAGCCGGGTAATATAATCGAATCTATGCCTACGTGGAAAGAAGTAACCGAAGCTAATCCCGAGCACTCCCATAACTTTGCTCGCAAATGGAAGGTGCTTGCTGCACAGGGTAAAGACATCAATGGCGAGGCCCGGCTTATCGACGCCATGGTGGAGCGCAACTCCACCATCCTCGATGCCGGCTGTGGCACCGGCCGCGTCGGCGGCGAGTTGCTTCGCCGTGGCCACAGCGTAGTGGGCGTCGATGTAGACCCCATTCTCATCGAGCACGCTGAGCACGATTTCCCAGAGGGGCAATGGTTCGTGGGAGACCTGTGCGAGGAAGAGGTGCCAGAAGGTCCCTTTGATATCGCCGTGTCTGCCGGCAATGTCATGGGCTTTCTAGCAAAGGAAGGCCGCGAGCCCGCTCTGCGCAATATCTATAATTCTCTCAAGCCCGGTGGTCGCCTCGTCACCGGCTTCGGCGAGGGCCGTGGCTGGGAATTTTCTGATTTCCTCGACATGGCGCAGAAGGTGGGCTACCGAGTCGACTTCACTTTCTCCTCGTGGGACATGAAGCTCTTCTCGGAGCATTCCACCTTCTTAGTCGCCGTTCTTTCGCGCCCTGGGTCGGACTTGCTGGCCTAAAAGCGCCTATCGGCTTGGTCGAAGAAGTCGACCTCATGGTGGCTGGCGGTGATATAGGCGCGCTCGGCCCGCAGGCGGGTGCACTCATCCGCCCCGGCGAGGGCTTGTTCGACGATGTCGAGGCTCGCGCGAACCCCGTTAAGGAAGTCCTCGCCGCCGTACATGGAAAGCCATGAGTGATAGGGGTGCTCAGGGGAATCAAATTCAGCAAGGTGGAGGCCTACCTCTGCATACAGCCAATAGCAGGGCAGTACCGCCGCAGCACCTACCACGTAATCATCCGTATGCGTCGAGCGGATGAGGAAATCCGTATAGGCGCTAGTAACCCGGGAGGCTGCGGTCGTGATATCGCTCTCGAGCCAGCCCCGGTGCAGCTCGGCCTCCACCGCCAAGCAATCATGCGCTCCCTCAGCCCAGTGCAGTTGCTGTGCCGCTTCCGGGGCTTGGCTGGCGAGGCGAGCCAATGCCTTGGAATAAGCATTCAGATACTGGGCATCTTGGTCGAGGTAGAAGCCAAAGGCATCCTTTTCCAACGCTCCCGTGCCCAAGGCCCGAATAAAGGGCAGTGCCTTGATAGCCTCCCAGTGATCCCCGGCTAGGTTCCACAGGCGTTGCGTGTGTGGGCCGGCTGCGGGAACGCGGGGCTGGTCGACGCTTTCCGGTTCTACCAGCTTGCCGGATAAGTACGTCTGGGGCAGGGTAGAGGCCGCCTGCATGAGACGCTGCGAGTGGTGCAGATGGTCCACGGGTCCGTGTCCCTTGCCCACGTGAAGCGCATCCGCATTAGCAATCGCCTCGTGCAGCCATTGGGTGGACCACGCCAGAGCTGCCGCGGGGCTATCGCCGGCTCCCAGGCGGGTGGCTAGGGCAGAAGAAAGGGAACAGCCAGTTCCGTGCGTATTCTTCGTGTCCACTCGGCTTGCGGCAACGCGGTGTACCAACCCATCCGCATTGACCACCGCATTGTCGGCGATGTCGGCATGAAGGTGCCCGCCCTTGACGACGACCGCGGTATTAGCAGCCTTTGCCCACTCCTTCGCCGTGGCAATCGCCTCTTCTAGGTCGCTCGCCTCGTCCGTCTGGGTAAGGACTGCCAATTCCTTCAAATTCGGGGTGATGAGATCCACTTGGGAGCAGAGATCGCGCACGGCCTGTTCTGCTTCCTTTTCCAGCAGGCGATCTCCGCTGGTAGCCACCATTACCGGATCAAGTACCACGGGGACATCGTCCGGCAGGCGCCGCAGGAAGTCTGCGACCTTGGCGGTAATGGCGGCGTCGGCAAGCATGCCAATCTTTACCGCATCAATCTCCACATCGTCGATGACGGAGTCTAGCTGCTCCTGCAGAAAGTCCACCGGTGGTACGTGGACGCTGCGGACGCCCTGGGTGTTTTGAGCTACCAACGCCGTCACGACGCTCATACCGTAGCCGCCTGCGGCAGAGATGGATTTCAAATCGGCTTGAATGCCGGCTCCGCCGGTGGGATCAGTACCGGCAATGGACAGTACTCGGGGATAGATCCCTTTAGCCATGGAAAGCCTCCTTAAGGTGGGCGGCGGCTGCTGCGGGGTCATCGGCCGCCATGATGTCGCTGACTACGCAAATTCCGGCAAACTCGCTGCCCGCCAGTTCGTGCGCATTATGGGTCTTGATTCCGCCGATGGCGACGGACGCGATGCCACGCTCACGTGCGGCGTGAGCGAGTGCTGCGGCCGCAGCCGTACCCATGCCGGCTGGGGCGTTTTTCTTCGTTGCAGTCGAATGCACGGGCCCGATGCCGATGACGTCTGGGCGCGCATCGTCCGCAATAGCAGCAAGCTCCTCGTTACTGCCGATGGACAAGCCAATAAGCTGTCCCTCACCCAGCTTCTCTCGGGCCTCGCGAAAAGCCATATCATCCTGCCCAATGTGCAGGTGGCAGCCGAGCTTTGCTGCCACCTCTACGCGGTCATTGATGAATAGCGGGACATCGCCCAGTACGCCAAGCAATTCGCGTGCGGTGCGCTCGATCTGTTCATCGCTAGCTTCCTTGTCCCGGAGCTGGACAACGGTAACACCGCCGCGTACAGCTTCCTGCACGATGGAAACCACGTTGTCTCGCCCGCCGGCCAGATCTGGATCGGTGACCAGGTAGAGCGTCCAGTCAATAGACACTTAAACCTCCTCTAGGTCAGTGAGCTTGACCAGGCCCTCGATGTCCGCGGTCGGAACATCGTAGAGCGCATCCAGCCAAGCAACGGCAAAGGAGCCGGGGGCGTGGTGCTTTTCGGCGGCCACGCTACCTGCTGCGCCAACGTGCGCGTGGGCGGCGATGATTGCTTCGAAAGGATCCTCCCACGCTGCCAGATATGCGGCGCAGATAGCACCAAGCGAACAGCCGGTACCGATGACGTTCTGGAGCATCGGGTGCCCCGATTCGAGGTAGACGGCACGCGTTGTATCGCCGACATGGACGATAAGATCCCGCGGGCCGGAAATGGCCACGACGGCGCCGGTATCCCGGGAAAGTGCTACTGCCGAGTCCAAGGCGGCTTCCACACCATCGGTAGATTCGACGCCTCGGCCGCCCTGCCCGGTACCTGCGAGGGCGATGATTTCTGATGCGTTGCCACGAATTGCGCCCGGGCCAAGTGGCAGCACCTCGCGCATGAATTCGGTGCGTTGGCTCAGGCCGCCGGCGCCTACCGGATCGAGTACCCAAGGGGTTTGTGCGGACCTCGCCCCAGCGATGGCCTCGCGCATGCCGCCGTATTGCTCGGAGCTGGGCGTGCCGCAATTGATGAGTACGCCGCTGGCTACCTGCGCGAATTCGCACGATTCCTCCGGCGTATCGACCATCGCTGGGCTAGCCCCGATGGCCAGCAGGGCATTGGCGGTGACGTTACTGACGACCTTATTGGTCAAACATTGAATAAGCGGCGTGGACTCGCGCACAGCGTCGTGTGCGCGCAGAAAAGCATAATCCACAACTATCCCTTCGCTAGTTCTAACTGAGTGCAGGTTCGATGGGTATTTCTCAGCCGCACCATGTGCGGCACCCCATGTTGCGTGTCTCAGCCTAACAAAGGTCACGGAAACTATGTGCGAAAATCGGCGTTCGGTCGCCCCAGTAGTGGAATCGCTGGCGCTAGCAACGGGTAGCCCGGGAAGATAAAAATCGCCGCCCAGAGCCTGCTTTGCAGCAGGTGGGGCGGCGATGCGAGCGAGGAGTTATTACTTCTCGTTCTTGTTAATGATATTGCGTGCGATGCGCTGCTGGGGGGTGATCTCCAGATTGCCGCGGTCGCGGGAGAGGATATTGGTTGCCCAGTTAACCAGCACGGCCAAGCGGCTGCGCAGACCAATAACGTAGGTCAGGTGCAGGCCAAGCCATGCTACCCAACCGGCAAAGCCACCGAACTCGGTCTTGCCCAGCTTAACGACGGCGTTGAAGCGCTTGACGATGGCCATGGAGCCCTTGTCAAAGTAGTCGAAGGCTTCCTTCTCATTAGCGGTAGATTCCTCGTCCACCTTGGCCTGAATGAGCTTAGCGACGTGCGCGCCACCCTGGATTGCAACCTGTGCCAGACCCGGCAAGCGGTTGAGGGAGATCATGTCACCGACCATGTAGACGTTATTGTGCTCGCCCACGGTCAGGTCCTCGTTCACGGAGACGCGACCTGCGCGGTCTGCCTCGACGCCAGCCTGCTCTGCAACCATCTTGCCCAGTGGGGAAGCGGCCACACCAGCAGACCAGATCTTGGTAGCACCCGTCAGGGTGGTCTCCTCCTCGGTCTTCATGTCCTTGTAGGTGACGGTGTCCGCGGTTACATCGGTCACCATAGCGTTCAGGTGCACCTGTACGCCTTCCTTCTCCAAGGTGCGCTGAGCCTTGCGGCCTAGGCGCTTACCAAATGGCGGCAGTACCTGTGGGGCGCCATCGAGCAGGTAAATCTTGGCAGAGGTGGTGCCGTAGTTGGAGTAGACATCGTTGAGGGTACGGTTTGCCAATTCGGCAATCTGGCCGGTGAGCTCAACGCCGGTTGGGCCAGCACCAACGATGATGAAGGTGAGCAGGCGCTCGCGCTCTGCGGGGTCGTCGGTAAGCTCAGCCTTTTCAAACGCCGAGATGATGCGAGAGCGCAGCTCCAAAGCATCGTCCAAGGTCTTCATGCCTGGGGCGAATTCAGCGAAGTGGTCGTTGCCAAAGTAGGACTGACCGGAACCTGCGGCGACAACCAGGGAGTCATAAGCATAGGTGCGGGAGAACTCGTCCTGCTCGGCGGTCACCGTCTGATCCGCCAGGTTGATATCAGTTACCTCAGCGTTGACGAAGTGGACGTTGTCCTGATCGCGCAGCAGCTGGCGGGTGGAAGGGGCAACCTCACCGGCAGAAATCATGCCGGTTGCTACCTGGTACAGCATCGGCTGGAACAGGTGGTGGTTCTTCTTATCGATGAGGGTGATTTCCACATCGGCGTTCTTCAGCTTCTGAACGGTGTTGAGACCACCGAAGCCGGCGCCGACCACGACGACGTGGTGACGGCCGCCGTTAGGACGATAAGGGGTATCATTCATGGATTTAATGCGACCTTCCTTAAGAAAGCTAATGTTTAGTACCCATACAGTCTAAACACTTCAAACAGAACGCGCATACTTAATGACTGATAAACTTCCGCCGCTCCGTTGCGGTTTCCGTGGGAAGAACCGGCGCGGCCGTGCGGAGCGCCTAAACCGGGGTGCGCACAAAGCTGACTAAGGTTGTTCCGGATAGTGACTTCCTCCGCCCACCAAGGAGCGCACCTGGCATTATGACTTTTACCCGCCCTGAGCATTTGAGCTCTATCGATGCAGAATCCTGGCCCAATGTGGCTACGGTGCCCGCACCTCGTTGGCCTGGAATGAAAGCCCGCCGGGCAGAGGCTGAATTTGCCAAGGCCTGCGATGATGCCGGACTAGAACTAGACCTCGAAGCCGAAGGCGGACCAGATCTCAAGGTGGGGCATGATGCCTTGTTTGAGCGCATTGCCGCTAGCGGCTGGCTGGGATTTACGGAAAGTTATATGGCAGGAGAGTGGACCGTTACCTCTTCCTCGCAGCTGGTAAAGGTGCTCGGCCGCCTATTGGGAGTGGGCTACCTTCCCAAAGCCAAGATGCTAGGTGCTGGTAATTCGGAGCCAGGGGAGCTGCCGCTGGAATTGGTTCGGCTCTATGCCGGCGATGGATTAAGCCATGTAGGTGGGATATTTTCCAGTGGTGTACCGACCACCATTAGGGAAACGGTGGAAAGCTATAGCCCCAAGGCCGGCCGCAAGGAACCGAAGAGCCACTTCGTCGATGTCACGACGCTGAGTGAGCCCACAAGTGTGGACAGGGATGATCTGGGAGATGCACAGCGCCGCGCAGCGGATTGGCTGCTAGACGCTACCCGTACCGGCGCCGGAACCCACCTGTTGGTGTACCCGGCTGCCGGAATGCAGCCCGCGATGCGGGCGACTAAGCGGCGCGCTACAGTAGACGTTTTGACAAGTGATGTGGACCAAATGAGCCACATGCGCGAGGCCCTCGTACTAGAGGGGGCAGACGATTCCATCCATGTCGAGCGCATTCCCGGCGTCGTCCCGAACCCCAAGCAGTGGCACGGGCACTATGACGCCATCGTCACCGTAGAAAAGATAGAACAACTCAGCCCTAGTGAGCGCAAGGAGTACATCCGCGCAGTCGACCGCTTCTTGACGCCTAATGGCCGGGCAGGAATCCAGTCCATCGTGGCGACCGAGTCGATGACTGAGGCCGGTAGGGCCTCGCTTCAGGCTTTGCGAGCCTATGTGTGGCCGGGGTTGGACTATCCGCTCACCACCGAAATGCACCAGCTAGTAGATAAGAACTCGAACCTGCGCATCGTGTCCGAAACACACGTGGGCACCCATTACCTGGAGTCCCTGCGTCAGCAGCGATCCTTTTTTGATGGGCACCTACGGGAGGCAGCGGCCGCTGGATTCGACCCAGTCTTCCGCCGCTTGTGGACCTTCCAATTTGCCCTCCGCGAGGCCCTTATGACGCTCGGGATGATTGACTCGGTGCAATTTGGGTTGGCCCACCGCAACCGCGGGGGTCGGCGTTAGGCGGGCGGCCGTAAGGCGGGTGGCCCTTAGGCCAGCGGCAGCTCGTCGAAGTTCTTCATCAGATCCGCGCTGGGCACAAAGAAATTGGTGCCTGTAAGCGCGGTGGAAAAGTCCAAGATGCGGTCGTAGTTTCCCTCCGGCTTGCCAATGAACATATTGCGCAGGCGCTCCATGACGTTTTCTGGGTCCTTGGCATAACCGATGAAGTAAGTACCCATCTCACCCGCGGCGAAAGAGCCAAAGACCATGTTCTCGCGGTAAATATCTTCCTCTAGGTCATTGAGGGCTACGTGAGAATTAGTGGGCTTGGTATCGTCATCCAACTCGATATCGTCGGCCTTGGTGCGGCCGATCACCTTTTCTTGCTCCTCGGTGCTCAGCTCGTTCCACTTGGCTAGGTCGTGGATATATTTTTGGACGGTGACATAGGAGCCACGGGGGTAGTCGGCGTCGTCGCCAAGCAGCACGGTATCTAAAGCCTCTTCGGCGAGGGGATTGGCGGTGCCATCCACAAAGCCCAGCAAGTCGCGCTGGTCTAGGTACTTGAAACCTTGGGTCTCATCGATAACCCTGGCGGCATCGCCCAGCTGATCCAGTACTTGGCGGGCCATCTCATGACACAGGTCATAGTTATTTGCACGGAAGTGGAGAAGAATATCGCCTGGCGTGGCCGGGGCCTTATGCGCGGCGTCAATTGCCTCAAATTCCTTGAGGCGTTCCGGCATCGGTGCGCTGGTCAGACGCGGCCACATGGAAGCACCAATGCCGACTACGGTATAAAGCTCGCCTTCGGTGTAGCGGAAGTTAACGGACTTAAACAGTCCGGCAAACCCCGTGAGCATATCGCGAGTGGCTTGCTCACCGCCGTCCTTGATCTCAAGGACAAGAAAGAGAGCTGCGCGGGAAGGCTTATCTACTACGTGCTGAATTGTCATGGTGTCAATTTTACGCACTCGTCTGCCTTTCAGGACGCCAGCGGGGTGGGATTGCCCCTTGGTGGAGGCCATCTCAGGACCGCGACAGCAAGCCATGTACGACGATAGAGCAAAGAGAGGGAACCGCACCCATCTTTAAAGTGACATAATGTACATTATCGGACAATTACGGATATCCGAAGGCCATCGTGTATCGCTCCCATATGCGCCCGAGCGCTAACTCATCTTTCCGGCCCATCTATTGGACCCCGGTTCAGCCTCCTTCAATTTCCACGCGATGTTACGGCGCTTTGCTTGGCGGCGCCCCGCGGCCTTTGCCGCGCCCTCCGCCGGCTGCCAGACTCAGGCGCATGTATCGATTCCGGCTTGTAGCTCATTGGAGTTCAGCTCTGTGACAGCCGGCCCCATCTGTCTTTCCGGACCTCTTCATTCCGGGGCCAACTATTAGTGGCGGCGTTTTGCTCGGCGACCGAAAATACTGATATCGGCAAAGATATGCCCTTCTAGCGGGGTCAACTACACCACTATATAACGTCACACTGACGTTATTCGGGGAAGTTCCCCCAACACCGTGAAGGCCTAACTAGCGATTCCGGTAAGCGCTCCTCAGCTGCCAGATAGTCAACAGCGCCAAAAGAACCGAGATGGCCACAATGACCCACATCTGTTGAACGGCTACGAAAATGGTAAAACCGATGACGACGACGAGGCGCAGCCACATAAACGGGATAATCTGACGGGAATTCACAGGCTAGGCCCTCGCTAGTTCTTCTCGAAAGAAATACGGAGATTTACTTCGCCCTTTTCCTCGACCTTCGCGGCGAGCATCTCCGGGGTCTCTACGCCGTAATCAAGGCGATCAACTGGCACGGTGCCGCCGATAACGATCTGGTCTCCATCGCGAAGGACGTCAAAATCTTGAGTGATCTCGTGCGTCTTATTCTTGATCGTCAGATCGCCGGTGAGCTCAACCTTGCCAATGGTGCCGTCATCAGGGACGTCGGCAAGCGAGGCCGGCTTAGTCAGCTCAAAAGAAGACTCCGGGAAAAGCTGGGTCTCAAAGAGCTTGGACTTCATGTTCTGGTCGCGGACCTTCTTATCCGTGGTCAGCTCGTCCATATCAACGGTGACCGTGGCTTTTTTCAGGGTGGAATCAGAAATATCCGCCTGGCCGGTTACCTCCGTGGTTGATCCCGATGTGGTGGTCTTTTCCGCAGGTAGAACCTCATTAAAGGTAAAACCAACCGAAGTATGGTTATTGGCACGGCCCTTGGCTACCTCCCAGGTGCCATCGAGCTCCGTTGATGCGGCCTTTGCGCCGTCGCCGGAAACCGGTTCGGTCTTTACTCCGGCGCCCTTGAGGAGCGAATACACCATCGGGCCAATGGCCACGGCGGTGAGCAACACAATCAACACCACAAAGATGGTGATGACGAGCTTGCGGTTATAAAAAAGCTTTTTCATCTTCTATCGAAGTCCTTCTAGACGTCGCGCCAGGGCAACAAGCTCTTCGCACAAACCGGCAAGCTCCTGCGCACTAGCGCCTTCCTCCGCGGCGGTGTTGATATCTTCTGCGGAACAACGTAGTTCAAAAAGTCCGTCGCGCAAACTCTCTGCCTTGTCTGGAGTAAGGATCACGGCATTGGCGGGAATTCCCGTGCCACTGACGTTATTTCTTTGCTCATAAGCCCGCTGCTTGCAGGAGGCGCTGCAAAACTTCCGTGGCCGTCCCCTACCGCCTTGGTCAATGTCCTTCCCACACCATTGGCAGGAACCGACGTTGCGTTCACGACTAGCTGTACGGATCACCCGATACACTTTAGTCCATTTTGGGCGGGCTGGGAACAAAGACGCGTGGGTGTTCGTTATAATTAGTAGCTCTCAGGCGAAGTTTTGCTTCGCACTCAATCAGGGATCTCTTTGAAAAGGATGATGTTGCATGGCAGATCGCGTACTCCGTGGCAGCCGTATGGGCGCAGTCAGCTACGAAACCGACCGCGACCACGACCTCGCACCGCGCCAGATGGTGAAGTACCGCACCGAAGACGGCGAGATTTATGAGGTGCCTTTCGCGGATGATGCTGAAATCCCTGAAGAATGGATGTGCAAGAACGGCAAGCTGGGCCACCTGGTAGAAGGTGAAGGCGTTGAGTCTAAGCCCGCTAAGCCACCACGCACACACTGGGATATGCTGCGTGAGCGTCGCTCCATCGAGGAGCTCGATGAGCTGCTTGAAGAGCGCATTAACCACCTGCGCTCCCGCCGCCGTTCCGCAGCCCGCCTCCTGAAGGAACAGCAGGAGCAGCAGCAAAAGAACTCTTAAAGTTCTGCGGCAGCCAAAAGGCCCGTACCTCCCTAGTCTGGCTAAGGGACGGTACGGGCCTTATGCGTTGCGGTGGCGCCTACTTCTTCAGCTGCGCAATCTGGTGCTTTGCCAGATGCCCGATCTCGCTGGCGAAGTCAGAGACCCAGCCGGCGCCCTTACGGGCCTGAACGCCTAGATCGTGAATGGAGCCGTCCTTGACTTCACGGTTGACCAACTGGGACACGGCGCCACCGAAGTCCTGCAGCTGCTCAGTGCGATGAGCAACGCCCCACTTGGTGACCTCGAGCAAGGAATCCTTCACGAAGGAACCGTCGAGCTTGGACTCGCCATATTCGCGCTCGGTAAATGTAATGGGAACCTCGCGGACGTCAAAGCCAGCCTTGACAGCACGGAAGGCCAGATCAACCTGGAAGATGTAACCGGCCTTGGACAGCTCATCAAAGTCGATGGACTCGAGCAGCTCGCGGCGGAACGCACGGTAACCGGCGGTCATATCGGACAGCCCAGCGCCCAGCGCTACGGAGATGTAGATATTGCCAAGGCGGGAGAGATACTCACGAGTTGCCGGCCAGTTCACGGTCTCGCCACCCGGGATATAGCGGGAGCCGATAACCAGGTCCGCGCCCTTGTCCACCTCTTCCAGCAGCAGGTGAAGCTGTTCCGGGGCATGGGAGCCGTCTGCATCCATCTCACACAGCACCTGATAGTCGCGCTCCAATCCCCACTCAAAGCCGGCGATATAAGCGCCTAGCAGGCCGCCTTTGCCCTCGCGGTGGAGAACGTGGATGTGGTCATCCTGTGCTGCGAACTCATCGGCCTTGTCACCAGTTCCATCGGGAGAGTTATCGTCCACGATGAGGATATGGACCTCTGGGACCGCCTCACGGACGCGTCCAGTAATGAGAGGAAGATTTTCGATCTCGTTATAGGTCGGGATGATGACCAAGGTCGAGGATTCAAGCGTGCTCACAGTGTTTATGCTCCTACGTATGTATCTGTGCCGGAGCGGCGCGGGGTGCGTCGCAGGCGGTTTGTGCGCAAAGCTACCAGTGCGCAGACTGTTCCAATAATAACCATGAGCCATTGCAGGGGCGAACCAAACCTCACGGAAAAGGTCTCGCCGCTACGCAAGGGCAACTGCTCTACCAATGCCTCCGGCGTGAAAATCTCCGTGGACTGGCTAACGTGTCCATCTGGGTGAACAATGGCGGATACTCCAGAGGTCGCCGCCACCACCACGGCTCGGTCTGTCTCCATGGCACGCAATCGGCTCATGGCCAATTGTTGGTAGGTCATATCGGAATAGCCAAAGGTGGCGTTATTGGTGGGAGTAGTCAGTAGTTGTGCACCATTTTTCACCGACTCCCTAAAGGCGCTATCGAAGGAAACTTCGTAGCACGTTGCCACGCCAACCGGCACGCCCGCCATGGAGACAACGCCTGGGCCGTTACCGGGCTTAAAATCGCCGGCGAGGTCCACATAGTCAGAAAACTTGGCAAAGAAATCCCGCATGGGCATGGTTTCACCGAAGGGCTGCAGGTACTTCTTATAGTGATGGTCTCCCACCGTATGTCCGGGAGCAAAGACCTGCATGGTGTTGCGGGCTCCCACCTCATCCCGCGTGGCGGTGCCGACCAAAACAGGTGCATCTATCGCATCGACGGCACCACTGATCGCCGAGGCTGCCTTTCCGTCACGGAATGGGTTGATATCGGAGGAGTTTTCGGGCCAGATGACTAGGTCGATGTCCTTGTCGCGCGATGCCAGCTTCTTTGTTTCGGCCACGTGGTTGTTGAGGACCGCCTGGCGTTGCCCGGCAAAGTCTAGGCCCATGCGAGGTACGTTTCCTTGGATTGCGGCAACCTTTGCTTCTCCGACAGTGGAATCGTCTCGGTTGATTCCCAAGCCTGCCACCGTCGCGCTTGCAAGGGGAAGGATAGCTGCTAGGAGTGCGGCGCTCTTGGCCTTCCATCCGCGTTGAATCAGGAGCGCAGCGAGGCCGCAGCCGCACAACACTGTGGCTGCGGTAATGAGCGAGGTTCCGCCCCACGGCGCCAGGGTGGCTAGCGGTCCGTCGACTTGTCCCCAAGCCAATTTCACCCAAGAGAAACCGCCGAAAGGTACCGAGGAACGCAGCACCTCCACCGCGAGGTA
This sequence comes from Corynebacterium sp. c3Ub_189, assembly GCF_039907195.1. Classification (NCBI taxonomy): domain Bacteria; kingdom Bacillati; phylum Actinomycetota; class Actinomycetes; order Mycobacteriales; family Corynebacteriaceae; genus Corynebacterium; species Corynebacterium sp. c3Ub_189. The sequence continues at coordinate 29,573 of NZ_JASBOF010000016.1, forward strand.
GAAGAACGGGAAGGCAATAAAACCGTATTTCCACCGCGCTACCGCCGCGCCGCCAAGGCCCAGCACAATGGCGTATACCGAAAGCCATACGGCCAAAGCGATGTATGGCCCGCTGCCCACCAATTCGCCGATCCATGGCAGCGTCAGCAGGTACAGCACGAGCGAATGTGTTACTGCGAGAAGCGCGCCCACACGGGCGGAAACGTGCCTAGTTCCCCACGGCAGCAAGCTCGCGTACAGCAAGCCCGCGCCCACCACGGCAGCCCACCACCAGCCACGGGGCTCGATGGCGGCATACGTGAGCAGACCAGAAAGACCCGCCACTACGAGGCGGGCAAGAGTCAGCATCACTAGCTCTTTCCGCCCTTGGACTCGCCACCGGAGGGACCGAAGTCATCTGGATCCAGGTTCTCACTCCAGCGGCGGATCTCCTCCTCATCCAACACCTCATGCGGGCCAGCATCCTGCGTGCTGGGGTGCCCGCTTTGGGTTGCTTGGCCACGTCCAAAGGAGCCAAAGTCGCCATAAGAGTCGTGCTGCTGCGCCATTGGGGTGGCCTCGTAGATCTTAACGCCCATGTTTTCGATCTTGCGGTACAAAGAGGCCGCCATCATCGTGCGGAAAACGGCGCGGGTCGGCGCGAAGATAAAGAGGGCTCCGAGGATCGTCGTCAAGAAGCCCGGCAAAGAAAGCAACATGCCGCCTACCAAGGTAAGGCCCACATTGCTGGCGGTCTTGCCCACATTGCCGCCGCGAACCACGTATGCGCCGTCCCCAGTGCGTTCGACCTGCTTTCCCATCAAACGGCGCACTTCAATGCCAGCGATGGACATTCCGAAGAACATGGTGATAAAGAGTGCGATAAGCGCCCAGCCAACACCGATCCATTGAGAAACGGCCCAGAAGGTCAGGGTCTCTGCGACCATGTAGAGAGCAAAATACATAAACGGCATGGCCTCAGTCTAACGAGGCAGACTGATAAAGTGCTGGCAACACTCATGCGCGAAGGTGCAGCCGCGGCAGGTTAAACTAGTGCGCATGTTTACTCCTGCGCTTTTTGAAGACCCCCAGTACGGCACGTGCATCCGCATCCACGTTGCCGGTGGCAGCACCCACGCCCAGGATTGGGTTACTTTGGCGCAGTGCGCCAGTGCTTGTGCGGATGGGTATGTCTACATCGACCGGTTTTCCGCAATCGAGCTGCGCAGTATTAAGGATGCGGAGGCACTCAATCAGCAGCTCCAGCAGTTGCAATTGCGCGCCACGGCGATGCCGGTGCTGGCTTCGCCTTTGTCAGCGGAGGCCAAGCAAACGGCCCAGGACATCGCGGCCGAGCTGGAAGCGACGGAAGGCGGTCCCGGACTGGCCGTTATCGCCCACGACGACGTACCGACCGGCGCGGCCGCAGTCAGCCTTAGCATCGACGGGGACGGAGCCCTGCGCCTTGAGTGTTCCCCGCTTGGCGACGCCCCCTCTGCCCCACTGACTCCACAGGCTGCTGCCCAGCACTATGAGGAGGTACTCCAGAACTCGGATTCCGCTGAGCCTAAGGCATCCGCCCTGGCAGAACCAGGCCCCATTGGCTGGTTAGATGATCATTTGCCTGCGGGCGTTGTCGACCTCGGCGCGGGCGTGCACCGCGGCGCCATCCCTGCTGAGTTTGCGCAGCTCATAGGCCAGTTAGAGGTAGACATCACCGTCACCCCGTGGGGCGGATTAGTCTTTCACAATATTGCCGAGGGTGATGCCGAAGTGGTGCTGCGCGTACTCGCCCCACGCGGTTTTATCTTCGACATCAACTCTCCCCTGCTACGCGCAGAGTAACGAGAGCGCAGAGTTTAGCGCGGCATATGCTGCCAGAGTGGGCGCGGTACAAGCCGCATGACCCACGCTAGGCCCTGCAGAGCCCGAGGAATCCACACGGTGCGCGAACGCGGCTTACCGCGCCGTGCATCGCGGTCAATGCAGTCGACTACTGCCTCAGCCACATCTGCCGGACGCACGGAAAGTGGCGCCGGCTTCATTCCTTCCGTCATGCTGCCGATGACAAAGCCAGGGCGCGCAGTAATAAGGCCTACCTGGCTGCCGTGCAGCTTGTCCGCCAGCCCCTGACAAAAGGCATCAAGACCAGCCTTGGTAGATCCGTACACGTAGTTTGCCCGGCGGGCCCGCCAGCCTGCTATCGAGGAAAAGGCGACGATATGGCCGCGGTGCATACGCTGGGAAACGAGTGTAAGCAGTGAAATCTGCGCGGCATAATCGATTGTGGCGATGTCGACCGCGTGGGAAGCATCGCGTTCTGCCCGCTGCTGATCGCCCAGGATCCCAAAGGCGACGACAGCAAGCTCAAGGGAGCCTGCCAGCTCTATGGCGCGCTCAACCACACCGGCATGGGACGGAAAATCTGCGGCGTCGAAATCAAGCAGATGAATGCTGCGCGCACCCGCCGCCCGGAGCCGGCCTTCCACGCCTTCCATACCGTGGGTGCCGCGAGCGGCGAGCACAATATCGTGGCCTGGGGCTACTCTCCTAGCGATTTCTCCGCCGATATCGCTACGGCCGCCTAGAATCAGTACGCCAGCCATTAGCGGACGTCACGCGGAGCTTGGTTCAGGGACTCGTAGCCATCATTGGTCAGCACCACGATGTCTTCCAAACGCATACCCCACTTGCCTTCCAAGTAAATACCCGGCTCAATGGAAAAGGCCATGCCCTCTTCCAAGGCGAGATCGTTGCCTTCCATAATGAAAGGCTCCTCGTGCGTGGACAGGCCGATGCCATGTCCGGTGCGGTGGACAAAGTAGTCGCCCCAGCCGGCTGCCGAGATCGCCTGGCGGGCAATGGCATCGATGTCTGCGGCGGTGCTGCCGGGGTGGGATGCTGCGCGGGCGGCAGCTTGGGCGTCGGCAAGCACGGCATAGGCATCCTGGAAATCCTGCGGGGCCTTGGAAAAATCCCCGCCCACTACGTAGGTGCGGGTGCAATCGGAGTGGTAGCCGGAAGGCAAAGTGCCTCCGATATCGACGACGACTGGCTCGCCCTCAGCCAACACGCGATCCGAAAAGCTATGGTGCGGGTTGGCGCCATTCGGGCCCGAGCCGACGATGACGAAATCGATAACGGAATGCTCCTGCAGAATGAGCTTTTCCAGTTCGTGGGCCACCTCGGCCTCGGTGCGACCGGCCTGCAAAAGCTGCGGTACCTGCGCGTGGACCGCGTCAATGGCATGGCCGGCCTTGCGCAGCTCAGTGATTTCAGCCTCGTCTTTGCGGGTAAAAAGCTCGGCTAATGCATAAGTGGCCAGTTCATAGCTGGCGTGTGGAAGCAGATTTTGGAAACGCAGCACGTGGTCTGCAGTCAGCGACTGTCCCAGCGCTACCTTGCCTAGTCCGTCGCCTGCGCCATGCAGTGCAAGCTCATAAGGATTTTCTCCGTCATTCCAGCCACGCAACTCTACATCTAGCTCACCTACTGGAGCAGCCTTGATATCGGTGATATCGGTATTAGGCGCGGCGATCCATGCATTGCCCTGCTGCGGCACGACCAAGACCGTCAAGCGTTCGTGGGAAGAAACCCAGGAGCCGGTGAGGTAGGCAAAGTCTGGTCCCGTGCCAATGAGGAGCAGATCGATGCCCTTGTCTGCAGCCGCCTTTTGGGCGGCGTGCAGACGCTGGGCGTAGACATCAGCGGAAAAAGTCTGAGTATCAGTCATACCCCAGAGTCTACTCGTCCGCGCCGCGGATTTTAGGCGCCAATGGCTACGACACCGCGCTGAATTGCGTCGATGGCCCGGCGGGCGTTGCGCTGAATTTCCCCGTCGTACCCCGTCTTAGCCACCTGTTGGAGCAGGTCAATAACTTGGCGGCACCAGCGGACAAAATCACCGGGGGTGAGCTCGGCGCCGGCTTCATTTGCCGCAGCCATGCAGTAGCCCAAAGGCGCCCCAGCCGCCCATTGGTGTACGGCCAAAGCGAATCCGGCCTCTGGTTCACGGGTGGGCGGCAGCCGGTGGCGCTGCTCATCAGCGGTAAGTTCGGTGTACACGCGCCACGTGGCATTCATAGCGTCAGCCATGCGCTCGGTGGCTGCTTCCGGTTGCCCACTGGTGGCCTTGCGGTTTTCGAAACAGCACAGGGAGGCAACACCGGCCAGCTCTGCGGGATCGAGTTCATCCCAAATTCCGCGCTTGAGGCATTGGGCGACGAGCAGATCGGATTCGCTGTGAATTTTGGCAAGGCGCTCGCCTTCCTCCGTGATCACCGGCGTGCGACCGGCACCGACCCCGGTGAACTCGACGTAGTCCATTTCTGCGAGGAGGTCCACAATGCGCTCGAAGGTGCGGCCCAAAGTATCCGTAGCTTTATTGACCTTGGATTGCAGCTTGTCCCGATCCCGCTCGCGCCGCGCCAGCTTTTGTGCCAGGCCCGCCAGCTGTTCGCGGTCAGTAGCCGGCCACTCGTGAGCTGGATGAGCACGCAGTGCGTCGCGCAACTGACCTACCCGCTTATTTGGCCGAGCGCGGGTGTGCGACTTCATGCGCTTAGGACGGTCAAAGTGTTCGCGGTGCAAAACATCCTGCACATATCGGGTATTGCGGCGCGGGTTCTTGCGCACCGGCTTGGGGATCTTGATGCTACCGACTTGGATCGGTGGGTTATTGATTCCGGCTGCATCGATACGGCCAGACCACCCGGACTCAGTGGTAATCCACGGGCGGGGATCCGCAGTTTGGTTAGCGGGAGTAACAACCGCGGCGAGAATAGGACGCTTCTTGCCGGGCATGGCAATAACATCGCCCAGCTGCAGGCGCCCCAGTACCGCGATAACCTCTTGGTTTCGTTGATTGGCACTATCGATTTTTGATTGCTTTTCTTCCGCTGTGAGCTCGCGGCGCAGGCGGACATAGTCCATGAGAACCTCGGCGGGATCCTCCCCGTCTTTAGCAGGTGGTGCAAGCGAGGCCACGGCATCATCGAGCTGGTTGCGCAGTTCTCGCACGCGATGCTCGGCGCGTTCAATCTCGCGAGTTTCCTCCACGACGGAGCCATCGGCCTGGAACTGCGCGAAAGACTTTTCCAAAAGGCGGAGAGAATCCTCGAAACCAAGCATTCCCAGCAAGTTGATCGCCATGTTGTAGCCCGGCGCAAAAGTGGAAATGAGAGGATACGTACGGGTAGAAGCAAGGCCAGCTACTTGACGCGGATCCATGGCGGGGGCCCACTGCACGACTGCATTGCCCAAGGTATCGATGCCACGGCGGCCTGCGCGGCCAGTCAGCTGCGTGTACTGGCCCGGGGTGAGATCGACGTGCGCTTCACCATTGAACTTGATGAGCTTTTCTAGAACCACGGTGCGCGCCGGCATATTGATGCCGAGTGCGAGCGTTTCAGTGGCAAACACGGCGCGGACGAGCCCGCGTACGAATAGGTCTTCCACGATGTGCCGGAAGGCGGGCAGCATACCTGCATGGTGCGCGGCAAAGCCGCGGGACAGGGCTTCGCGCCAGCGCTTGAAGTCTAGGACCTGCAGATCTTCTTCAGGGATACCCTCCACACCCGCATCGACGATCTCCTTGATCTGCTGCGCCTCCTCTTGGGAGGTAAGCACCATGCGGCTGCGCAGGCACTGATAAAGAGCGCCGTCGCAGCCGGCGCGGGAGAAAATGAAGGTGATCGCCGGAAGCATGTCCTGCGATTGCAATACCTTCAATACCTCTGGGCGGCCTAAGGGGCGATAGCGATCCTGCTGCCGAGCGGCGCCGGAGCGTCCCTTTCCCTTACCGTGGAATTCGCTGCGTCCGCCACCCTTGTGACGCGCACGCGCACGAAAGCCCTTGCCGGATTTATAGTCTGCGCGACCATCGTCGGTATCGCCGGCTTCAAGGCGCTGGATCCTACGCTCTAGCTCGGAGTTGACCTGGCCGCCAGATTCTGGCTCGAAGAGCGGATAAATCTTGCGCCCCAGCATCATCCACTGGTCGAGGGGAACTGGGCGGTGTTCGGAGACGATGACGGTGGTATCGCCGCGCACGGTAGAAAGCCAATCGCCGAATTCTTCCGAATTGGACACTGTGGCAGATAGGCCGATGATGGAGACATGATCCGCGAGGTTGAGGATGACCTCTTCCCACACCGCGCCGCGGGAGGCATCAGCCAAAAAGTGGATCTCATCCATGACCACGTGGGTCAAGCGATCGAGGGCCGCGGATTCTGCGTAAATCATATTGCGCAGTACCTCTGTGGTCATGACGACGATCTCTGCATCAGAGTTGATCGATACGTCGCCGGTGAGCAGGCCTACGGCTTCTTCGCCATGCTCTTCCACCAAGTCGTGGTACTTCTGATTGCTCAAGGCTTTAATCGGCGTCGTATAAAAGCACTTGGTTCCCCGGCTCAGCGCCAAAGAGACAGCAAATTCGCCCACGATGGTTTTGCCGGCGCCGGTCGGCGCGCAGACCAGTACGCCGTGACCGTCCTCCACGGCTTGGCAGCCCTTTACCTGGAACTCATCCAACGGGTATGGCAGGGCTGCGGTAAAAGAATCCAGATGAGTTTCAGTCATGACTCCCCAGGCTACCCGTGCCTAGAGGACATCGTCGAAAAAGCCGCCGCCGGTCGACGGAGCGTCCTTGCCACCGGTGGTCCACGTCTGCTGCGGCTGCTGCTGTGCCTGTTGTACTGGCTGTGAAACGGATTGAGTGGGGCCCGGTGAAGGGTTTACTCTGCTCGGCGCCTCGACAGGGGTTGGCCCGCCTATGGCTCCTGGTCCAGCGCCAAGTGGCGAAGCAGTCTCATCATCGAGATCCATCCACTCGGGGCGTTCGCGCTGCATGCGCTTATCGTGGAGGCGGCAGAACTGGAATGCGATCTCGATGAGCAAGATCAGTGAACCAGCCAGTACCACCATCGAGAAAGGATCCTGGCCTGGGGTGACGAAGGCGGCGAAAATCATCACGACGACAATGATGATGCGACGCTTGTCTTTGACGTGTTCATATTCGAGCACGCCAATAAGGTTCAGGGACACGATAAGCAGTGGGATTTCAAAGCTGATGCCAAAGATGAGCAGCAGAGCCAGGAGAAAGTAGAAATATCGCTCACCGGTCAGGGCCGCTGTTTGATACTCGGCGCCGATACCCATGAGGAATTCCAAACCCACGGACAAGATGAAATAGGCCAGCACAGCACCGGCAACGAATAGGCCCACCGCGGCGCTGACAAAGCTCAACGTGTAGCGGCGCTCGTTCTTATGGAGACCAGGCACAACGAAGGCCCAGACCTGATACAGCCACACCGGCGAGGACAATACGGTGCCGGCCAAAGCGCCTACCTTCAAGCGCAGCAGGAGCATTTCGAACGGGCTGGTGGCCAATAGACGGCACTCGCCGTCCGCGCTGAAGGAGGCGCGCTTATCTGGGGGCAGCGCACAATACGGTTCTCGTAGAATTTCACCCAACGGAGACAGTCCGAATGGTGCTCGTTGGTACCAAATGAACCCAATGATGGCCCCGACAACAACCGCTAGCACGGAAATAATGATGCGACGGCGCAACTCCTGTAGGTGCTCCACCAAGGTCATCTCCCCGGTAGGGTTCTTTTGCTTGCGCGAAAAGCGCAGCTTACCCTTCACGCTCTTGCTTGCCTTCTGGGGAGATACCGGCTGTGACTGTGACGACATCAGTGTGGCTCTTTCAACGCAAAGAAGCGAACACTTCCCTACTGCACGGATTGCGGGTGCATATCCGCGCGCTGCAGGGGTGTTCGCGCGACGACAGGTTAGGGGCGTTTACTGCTGAGTATTCGTGTTGTTCTGCTGGCCCGGCTGCATGTCTGGTCGGTTCCAGAATTCCTCATCGGACTGCTGCTTCTGGTTCAGCTGTGCTTGAGACTGAGAACGCTGGGCATCCTCGGAATGCATCTCATTGACCTCAGACTTGAAGATGCGCGCGGAACGGCCAATAGAGCGTGCCAATTCCGGCAACTTCTTTGCACCGAAAAGCAAGACGATGGCAAGAACGATCAGGCCGATTTCCATAGGTCCTAGGCTCATGGAGAAACCTCTTTCAACTAGTGCACCAGCATGCCGGAAAGCATCACCGCCGGCTTTTTGCCAGCGAGCAGGCGCAGTAAACGGGCAAGTAACTGGCTACAGAGTATAGCCGCTCAATGCAGTGTTTCCTCGCTCCGCAATGAGGTTTACCACGGATTGAGGAGCCACTACCCGCAACCTATCAGCCTGACCAAGGGCAAAGCGAATAAGCCAATCCACTGATCCCATAGGCATTGTTGCAGCTATTTCCCCATTTCCCAGGTCTTCGCCCAGACGCATATCGTAATACTCAGCCAGCCACGTGAATTCTTGGTTAATTGCTAGTTGCACGGTGTCTCCATCGCCCAAATTAAAGGGTGAGGAGGCATCAAAGTCGAGTTCCTTCAGGTGCGGCTGAGCCTTTTCCTCCGTGAGGCATGCGCTTCTAATGCGGTCGATGCGAAAGGTGCGATGGGCTTGCTTAGCTTCTTCCCACGCAGCCAAGTAAGGCTCAGAATCGACAATAAAAATGCGGGCTGGATCCACCACCCTCTCGGATTCTGCATTCGAAGAAGCACTCCAGTAGTGCAGCCGGATCCGCTTTCGTTCATCAACCGCCTGGGACAGAAGCGCCTGGATATCCGTCTCTTCAGGGGCTGGAGTAGATAGCGAATCATAAATGGCGACAGTCCTTTCATCCATAATGCCGCGCAGCTTCGCGGCGGCGGAATCGACCGCATGGGCGTCGATAAGCCCAGGCATCGCCTGCAAGGACTCCAAGGTGAGAAGCAAGGCACCGGCTTCGGTTGGGGTGAGCCGCAGTGCCTGGCTTAAGCCTTGATCATTATGGATGGTTACCCCATCGCGATAGCTAAAGGAGAGATCGATGAGGTCTTCGGTATTGCGCCCCGTGCCGGAGCAAAAGAGGCGATCGAGAGCTTCCTTCAGCTCGCCGGGTTCCATACCTAAGTCCTTGGCCGCTTCCATGGGCGTCTTGTCGGGATGATTCTTGAAGTACGGAATCAGGTTCAAAGAGCGCACGAGCGCCTGGAGCTTCTGTGATCCGTCAGCCATGACTAGCGTCCTTCCTGCGAATGTGCTGCCCTGCGCAAAAGGGAAATGACCTCCTGGCGTACCTCGGCTGGTTCCACCACTTGTACCTCCGGCGCATACCCAGCCGCGGTGCGTACGAGCCAGTCCTTATCCACCTTGCGCAGCATCACCGTGCCGTCGGGCTGCTGCTTGCCGGCATCCATAAGCTCCCGCGCCTGCCCCTCCGGGATGACAAGGCGCGCATCCACCTTTTCCCCTCGTTGCAGTGCACGCTCTACTAACACCTGCAAATCTTCAGTTGGATTGGTGTGCTCCGCGGGATCGTGCGAGCGTTTGATGTCAGAGACGCGGAGGGCCCGAAAGACGCGCGGTTCGTTGCGGTCCACATCGAATCCCACGAGGTAGATGCGGCTGTCTCGGTTGACCACTCCCCACGGGTCCATGACACGGCGTACCGGCTCAGTAGCCGGATTAGCACGGTAGGAAAACGTAATGCGCAGCTGATTGCGCACCGCAGCGAGCACCGCGGTGATGATTTCTGGGGCGAGTCGCGTGATGTCATTGACCGCCGTGTATACCGGTGCGCCTGCGAGGTTGCGGGAGGCGCCGCTGGCAGCAATCTTTGTCCAACCCGACAGGGAAAAATCGCTTAAGCCTCCGGTGGTACCCACGCCTCCTGCAATGCCTAGAACCATGGCCTCCTCAGGGGAAAACTCCACCGGAGGAAGCTGGTAGCTGCTCGAGTCAAGGCGATAACGCGCACCATCTTCGCTACCGGAATGCACAATGGGCACCCCGGCGCGCTGGAGGGTTGCGATATCTCGGGCCAGTGATTTGGCGAAGGCTTCATCTGATTTATCGCCGTATCCTGCCACATGCCGGCGAATCCAGGAGGCGGTGCGATCCGGGCTACCGCCGGAGTTGGCGGCGCCCTGTAGCGCGAAAGAGAGGTTGGTGAGTCTTTCTACCGCCTCATCATGCCGTTTCGGCGCGGGGTTGTGTGCTGCCACGTGTTGTGTTGTCTCCCTGGTGCTGCTCGTATGCTTCTAGCTGTGGTGTAGACGCATATAGTCTAGCAACGCCTCGACCCGATCATCGTCGGCTACGAAGGGGTCTAGGAGCTCCTCGGTGCGTGGCTCTGGGCGGTTGACCTTGAGGCGCGTCCAATCAACGGTGACGTTGGCCCCGAGGCTACGCGCAGCGGCAAGGAACTGGCCGCGCAGCGCAGCACGGGTGGTGGCAGGCGCTGTGCCCATAGCTCGTTCAATCTCGGAGTCCGTGATCCAGCGTTCGATAAGGCCCTTGCGCAGCAAGACATGGTAGAGCCCGCGGCTCGGCCGGATATCGTGATAGGTCATATCAATCTGGGCGAGCTTGGGGTGGTCCCAGTGTCCGCCCAGCCGTGCACGGTAGCGCTCGAGCAGTCCCAATTTGATGACCCAGTCGATTTCTCGGTCCACGCCGGAGAAGTCTTGAGTCTCAATGGCGTGCAGCGTGCGCTGCCAGAGATCCACCACGCGCCGCATTTCTGCCGTGGGAGTTCCGGCGTCTTCGCGTTCTTCCAACCATTGGGTTGCGCGCTGGCATAGTTGCTGTTGGACCTCGAGCGCGGTGACGGCTCCCCCTCCGGCAAGCGGCAGTTCGGTCGAGCCCGTCATATCACGTGCGATGGCGCGGATATGGTGAATGGGTTTGTCGATGTCGAACTCCGGTAGCTCAAATCCGGCCTCCAGCATTTCCAAGATGAGCAGCGTGGAGCCAACCTTTAGCGCCATGGTGGGCTCGGCCATAGTGGAGTCACCCACGATGACGTGCATGCGGCGGAAGCGTTTGGAATCGCCGTGTGGTTCATCGCGGGTATTGATGATGGGGCGTGAGCGGGTGGTGGCAGAAGATACACCTTCCCAGACTTGGTCTGCGCGTTGCGAGAGCAGGAATTGGGCAGGCTTATCGCCCTTAGCGGGCTGCACCATGCCGGCGCCGCAGATGAGCTGGCGGGTAATAAGGAACGGAAGGAGTGCCAGCCCCAAATCCTTGAGCACCATGTGGCGGCTGATGAGGTAGTTTTCGTGGCAGCCGAAAGAATTGCCGGCCGAGTCCACGTTGTTCTTAAACAGGTACACCGCGCGCGGGTGCCCCTCTGCAGCAAAGGCCTGCTCTGCTTGTTCGCCCAGCCGGTTGACTATCGCATCGCCAGCGCATTCATAGGCCAGAAGCTGGCTCAAGCTATCGCACTCGGCGGTGGCTACCTCAGGGTGGGATCCGACGTCGAGGTACAGGCGGCTCGCGTTGGTGGAAAAGATATTAGAGGAAGAATGTTCCTGGACGATGGGCCGGAAAAGCACGCGCGCCACTTCATCGGGGCTCAGGGTGCGTTCTCCTGGGCCCGCGCTGGTGGTTAAGCCATATTCCGTCTCGATGCCCATGATGCGACGGGCGAAGACGGGGCGCTGGTCACTCACCCTTACTGCCCGCCTTTTTGGACATAAGAGCGCACGAATTCCTCGGCGTTGTTTTCTAGCAGCCCATCGATCTCATCGAGCAATTCATCGGTGCCGGTGGTATTAATGCTCAGCTGTGTGGAGGTAAACTCCTCCTCCCCCGTGGAGTCATCGCCGCCGTTACCGCCGGTGACCTGCGACTGGTGGGTTGACATGGTATGAACGTCCTTTCCTTCGCTTCTGCCTCGATGTCTGACTATTAGTTACGGTACTCGGGCTGGATACCGCTGTCAGTTAGTCCCTGAAGAAGATCCGCTACCGTAGGTGCGGCGTCGATGATCTCCTCGCACTGGGCGCGAGTCAGGCTGGTGGTCTCATCCATCGGAACCGTGGCCCAGGGTGCCGCGGTTTCCTCGCCTAACCGCACCGTGAGGCTTTGCCAGCTCGCGGCAATGATGTCCTCACCGAATTTCTGCGTTACTCGGCCGCGGAAATACGCCCGGGTGTCCTCTGGCGGAATGGTGGCGGCGTCTTCAATCTCTGCAGCGCTAAAGAGCTGCCGCATCTGACCTTTACGCACCAGCGCGTGGTGTAGCGACTTTGCCGGATCGATCTCCGCGTATTGCAGGTCAATCAGGCGCAGCTTCGGGTCGGCCGGATCGATACCTCGGTCGAGGTAGCCCTTGATCAAGCGATACTTCGCCACCCAATCCAACAGGTGCGCCGCCTGCATCGGGTCCTTTGCCAGAAGTGCTACGGCCTCGTCCCAAGCCGCAAGCACCTTGTGATCGGCTTCTGTGCGTGGGGTTACGCGGGCGCGGTATTCAGCGAGGATTTCTAGGGCGGTGAGATGGCGGGCGTCGGCAAGCTCGAGGCGATGCTGAAGGGAGAGATCGCGGCTGACGCGCGGGACCTCCGCCACGGCATCCTGCAAGCGGAGATCGCTAAAGTCCACACCCTGCTCAATCGCATCGAGCACTAGCGAGGTCATGCCTAGTTTGAGCAGCGTGGAGGTCTGCGACATATTCGCGTCTCCGATGATGACGTGGAGGCGCCCATAGTCCGCGTGCACCGCATGCGGCTCGTCGCGGGTATTGATGATGCCGCGATTGAGGGTGGTCTCCAGCGAGATTTCCTGCTCAATATAGTCAGCGCGCTGAGAGATCTGGAATCCCGGCTCCTCGCCAAATTCGCCGATCCCCATACGCCCGGCGCCGATGACTACCTGGCGGGCCACGAAAAACGGGATAAGCGCCTGCGCCATAGTGTCAAAGTCCGTGGCACGGGAGTACTGATAGTTCTCGTGCGAGCCATAAGACGCGCCCTTGCCGTCCACGTTGTTCTTGTAGAAACGTAAAGCAGGGCACGGGTCATGGTTGGCAAGGACAGACTTTCCTTGCTCAGTAAGGCCCGCTACGGCCGCTGCTGATTGCAGGAGCGTGGCGTCACCGGCGGCGTCGTAAAGCGTGGCATCCCAGGCATTGGTGCACTCTGGGGCGGAATACTCTGGGTGCGCGTGGTCGACATAAAAGCGCGCGCCATTGGCCGTGACCACATTGGCCACCCCGATGGCGTTGGGATCCACCACGGGCACGGTGTGGTAGCGCTTGAGATCGAAGCCGCGGGAATCGCGCAGAGGATGTTCCTCGGCAAAGTCCCAGCGCGAGCGCGCCCCAGTGTGCATAGCGGCATACGCTACCACCGCGTGCGTGGAAGAAATGATGGGCGAATACTCCGGCAGCTCCGGGGTGGCAATGCCGTACTCGGTCTCGGTACCTACAACGCGGCTCATGCGCTCCTCCTAGCGGTCAGTAGCTCCACCCGCTCAACGCGAGCACCAGCATGGTCTTGGGAGATGATCTTGGTCCACTCCTCGGGGTTGGTAGAGGTGGGCACGTACTCGGATTCCGCGCGCTCGGTCGCGATAGCCTGGAGCAAATGCTGCTTGGCGATGCCCCCTTCGCGCCCGCCTATCCCCTGCTCACTGCCCGCACGCTGTTGCAGTTCGTCCTTGATAGCCAGCTTCTTGGCGCGGGAGAGGATATTGGCAATCATCGCGCCGGAGACGAAGTCCCGGTAGTGCAATACCTCGCGCTCGCCGCTGGAAAAGTGCAGCTGCACAAAGGGGCGATCGGCATAAAGCTCGTCCACCGCAGTGCCGATAAGTTCCTCTAGCGTGCCCTGGTGCGGCACGGATTCTGCAAAGTGGCGGGCGAAAATCTCGCGGGCACCCTGTTTACTCGGCCGGTTAACCCGGATCTTGATATCGAGCCGCCCGGGGCGCATGATGGCTGGGTCGATGAGCTCCTCGCGGTTGGTAGCGCCAATAACGATCACATTGGAAAGGCTCTCCACGCCGTCAAGTTCTGTGAGCAGCTGCGGCACCACCGTGGTTTCCATATCCGAAGACACGCCTGAGCCACGGGTACGGAAGATCGATTCCATCTCATCAAAAAAGATGACCACCGGCCGGTCGGAACTCAGCTGGGCTAATTCACGAGCGCGCTCAAAGATGAGGCGGATGCGGCGTTCCGTCTCGCCTACATACTTATTGAGCAACTCTGGGCCCTTGATATTGAGGAAGTAACTAGGCCCATCACTGCCCAGTTGCTGCGCCAAAGAATGGGCCACGGCCTTAGCAATAAGCGTCTTACCGCACCCAGGCGGGCCATAAAGGAGGACGCCCTTAGGCGGCTGTAGCTCGTAGTGGTGATAGAGGTCCGGATGAATAAACGGCAGTTCCACGGAATCGCGGATCTGGGAAATCTGCTCATCGAGCCCGCCGATGTCCTCATAGCGCACATCGGGGACCTCCTCAAGGGAGAGCTGGGAGACCTCGGTCTTTTCCACCTTTTCCAGCGCGATGGCGGCCTTGGGGTCGACCAACACTATCTCGCCTGCTGCCACGCGGGTTTCCTCGCGCAGTGCCTGCGATAGCAACACCACTTTTTCCTCGCCAGAGGAGTTGGCCACGATAAGGCGGCTCTCTCCCAGGCGCTCCACCACGGTGGCGAGCTCACCCGTGCGCTCGGGCGCGCACCCTTCCACCACTACGAAGCCATCGCCCAAGCGAACCTGCTGGCCGGCCACTAGGCTGCCCGGTTCCACATTGGGCGAAACCTTAAGCTGCATCACGCGGCCGTTGGTGTAGACCTCCGCGGTGGTTCCCACCTCGCTGTGGGTAGGCGAATAGCCTAAGAAAACGCCGTAGGTCGATGCCGGCTCAGCCAGCGCGTTAAGCTCCGCAAAAAGCTGCTCCAGCTTCCCACGCGATTCCTTTAATAAGGCCGCCAACTTCTGATTGCGGGCAGCAAGCTGGCTAATTTGCCGCTTATAGTCCGTGGCTTCATCCATGCCCACTACTCTAACGCGGCCCAGTCGGCGAAAGAGGGTACTTGCGCTTTAAATTCTGAGCGCTGAGGTGAGCCTATTTCCAGCTTTACTTGCGGGCGCGGCGCTGCGGGCGCGGCGGGGTCACGCCATCGGCCAGGCGGCGGGTCCAGATAAGGAAGGCGGTATGCGCATTCATACGGTGCTCCGGGCGCGTAGCCAGGCCTTCAACCTTCCATTCGCGCACCAGTGATTCCCAGGCCTTAGGCTCGGTAAAGCACTTGAGCTCGCGGATTCCTTCCATGACCTTCATCAACTGCGGCACCGTTGCCACGTAGGTCATGAAAACACCACCGGGGATGAGGAGATCGCGCACGGTCTCCAAGTGCTCCCAGGGCTCGAGCATATCGAGGATCACGCGGTCTACCGGCCCACCCAAGTCCTCGGCGGTGACATCTCCTAAATCGCCGAGGCGCGGCGACCACCACTCGGGCTGCTCGCCAAAGTATTCCTTGACGTTATCTACCGCATACTCGAGGTGGTCATCGCGCACCTCATAGGAATACACATGCCCCTCTGGCCCCACGGCGCGCAGCAGGGACATAGACAGCGCACCGGAGCCAGCGCCGGCCTCGAGCACGCGCGCGCCCATGAAGATATCGCCCTCTACCAAAATCTGCGCCGCATCCTTGGGGTAGATCACCGCGGCACCGCGCGGCATGGATAGCACGTGATCCACCATCAGGTGGCGGAAAAGCAGGAAGGAGGAGCCAAGGGTGGACTCAATGACCGAGCCCTCGTCCATACCCACGATGTCATCATGGTTAATGATGCCCTTGTGGGAGTGGAACTGGCCTCCTTCTTCCAGAATAACCGTGTAGTGGCGCCGCTTGGCGTCGGTAAGCTGCACGCGGTCGCCATAGGCAAAGGGGCCGGAATAAGCCATGTCTCAAGACTCCTCGAGGTTGCGGTTACTATCCCACCAAGTATGCCTCAAGTGCCTGCGCGAGCCATACTTGGTCCCGCTCGCCCACCATTTCCCGCGCCGAGTGCATAGACAGCATGGGCACGCCCACATCCACAGTATCGATGCCCAAACGCGTCGCCGTAATGGGACCGATGGTCGAGCCACAGGGCACATCATTATTGCCCACAAACCGCTGCACCGGTACGCCTACCTTCTCGCACGCTGCTTCCCATAACGCCACCGTGGTGGCATCGGAGGCATAGCGCTGGTTGCCATTGATCTTGGTCACCGGGCCCTTGCCGATGATCGGATGGTGCGTGGGATCGTGCTTGCCCACGTAGTTGGGGTGCACCGAATGGGCTGCATCGGCCGAGACACAGCTCGAGTGCGAGAACATCTGGAAGCGTTCCTCCTCGTTGGCCCCCAGCGCTCGTGCAGTGCGGGTAAGTACATCTGCCAGGATGGGACCGCCCGCGCCGTAGCGCGAGCTCGAGCCCACCTCTTCATGGTCAAAGGCCATCATGACCAAGATATCCTTGCCTTGGTAGACCTCGGCGGCCTTTTTCATCGCTTCCAAAGAGGCGTGTACGGAAGAAAGGTTATCCATGCGCCCAGCCGCAATGAACTGCTCGCCCGCGCCAAAGACTTCGCCGCGAGCGGCATCGGCCGTAATCAGGTTGAAGGAAGCAATATCCTGCTTGGCGACGCCCGCCTTCTCCCCCACTACCTGCAAGATGGATGCCTCCGGGTCACCCACGCTCAAAACCGGCTGCATGTTGTGCTGACGGTCCGGCTTGAACTCATCCTTGCGGTAGAGGTGGATTGCCAGGGACGGAAGGCGCAGTACCGGGCCAGTATTGACTAGGTGCCGCGTACCATCCTTGGTGACAATCTGCCCGGCCACGGTCAGCTCCCGGTCAAACCAGGTATGCAGCAGCGCACCGCCATAGACCTCTACTGCCACCTGCTGCCAACCGGCCGCAGAAAAGTCCGGCGTGGGCTTCAGCACCAGGCCTGGCGAGTCCGTATGCGACCCCACGATGCGGAAACCAGAATTCTTATCCGCACCCTCTGGCACGTACCACGCCGCTACCGCGCCGCCGCGCACCATGACGTGGCCGCCAGGTGCAGCGGACCACTGCGTTCCCTCATCCTGTACCTCAAATCCCGCCTCGCGCAGCTGGCGGGATACCTCATCAGCAGCGTGGTACGAAGAAGGAGAAGCAGCAATGAAATCTAGGAAATCTGCGGTATAACTCATACCTCCTAGCTTGCCACGAATCGCGCGGCGATAGGGTAGATACACCATGGCTACTTCATCTACACCCCGCCCACTGGCCCTATCGCCCTCGCGCGCCTCCGACTATAAGCAGTGCCCGCTGCTCTATCGCTTCCGCGCCATTGACAAGTTGCCCGAGCCCAAGACCATCGCGCAGGTCAAAGGAACCCTTGTGCACGCCGTTTTGGAAGAGATGCACAAGCTACCGCGCGAAGAGCGCACCTATCCTGCCGCGGTGAAGATGATTAAGCCCTCCTGGGCAGAGATGACCGCCAAAGACGAGGAACTTTTAGAGCTCGTGCCAGAAGAAGACACCTACGACTTCTTCGTCGCTGCCAGGGAACTGCTCAAAGGCTATTTCCAGATGGAAAATCCCCAGGGCTTTGATTGCCAAGAAACCGAGATGTACGTCAACACGGTCCTGCCCAATGGGGTCCCCGTCCGCGGCTTCATCGACCGCGTGGACCGCGCCCCAACCGGTGAGGTCCGAGTCGTGGATTATAAAACCGGCAAGAAGCCACTTCCCCGCTATTCCCAGGATGCACAATTCCAGATGCGCTTTTATGCGCTGGTCTACTGGCGCATTCTAGGCACCATTCCCCACCAATTGCGCCTGATGTACCTCAAGGTCTTGGACTCGATGTTTCTTAGCCCAAACCGTGAGGAACTCGAATACTTCGAGCGCGATCTCGGCGAGCTGTGGGCAAAGATTGAGGCCGACGGGCGCGCCGGGGACTTCCGTCCGAAGCCATCCAAGCTCTGCGGCTGGTGCGCCCACCAGGATCTCTGCCCGGAGTTTGGCGGCACCCCGCCGCAGTACCCGGGCTGGCCGGGCTCAGCGGCGGATGCAAAGGATTAGCTCCCCACCTGCCTAGAATAGGCCCGAAATGGTGCCTTGCTTATCGACGTCGATATTATTGGCCGCCGGCTTCTTCGGCAGTCCCGGCATCGTCATGACGTTGCCTGTGAGCACAACGATAAATCCCGAACCGGTGCGCGGCAGTAATTCGCGCACGTGCAGCGTATGGCCTTCCGGCGCCCCCAGAGCAGAGGCATCATCGGTGAAGGAGTACTGCGTCTTAGAGATGACCACCGGCAACTGGTCCCAGCCATTGTCCTGGATGTACTTGAGATCCTTGAGCGCCTTTGCCCCGTATTCCACACGGTCTGCGCGATAGATCTCGCGCGCGATGGTCTCGATGGAGGCCTCGATTCCCTCCTGCGGATCGTAGAGCTGCTTGGCTCCTCCCTGTAGGTTCTCCAGCAAGGTCTCTGCCAGCTTGGTAGCGCCCGCGCCGCCCTCAGACCACACGTTGGCTTCCTCCAAGGCAACCCCGAAGTCTTCCGCCCACTGCCGCATAAACTCGCGTTCTGCCTCGGTATCGGACCAGAAGAGGTTGAGCGCTACCACCGGTTTGATCCCGAACTTGCGCAGGTTTTCTACATGGCGCTCTAGGTTGACTATGCCCGCCTTGAGAGCATCCAGGTTTTCCTCGGTGAGCTTATCCTTGGCCACACCGCCGTTGTATTTCTGCGAGCGGATGGTGGCTACGACCACGGCACCGGCAACATCTAGGTCACCAAAGCGCGCCTTGATGTCGACGAATTTCTCGCCACCTAGGTCGGAGCCGAACCCAGCCTCGCTTAGGACGATATCGCCGAATTGGAGCGCGGTTTGGGTCGCCAGCAGGGAGTTACAACCGTGCGCAATATTGGCGAATGGCCCACCGTGTACCAAGGCCGGCACGCCGCCAAGGGTCTGTACCAGGTTGGGGTTGAGGGCATCACGCATAAGCGCCGTGAGCGCACCTTCCGCATTCAAGTCACGCGCAGTAACAGGGCGCTGATCATAGGTGAAGCCGATGGTGATATCGCCGAGGCGCTTCTTTAGATCCTTGAGGTTCGTGGCCAAGCACAGGATTGCCATGATTTCGGAGGCCGCGGTAATGGTGAAACCGGTTTCTGCAGGTACACCGTGAGCTGGCCCGCCCAGGCCGGTCACCACGTTGCGCAGGGCACGGTCGTTGACGTCCATGCACCGCTGCCACGTCACGCGCCGCGGGTCGATGCCCAAGGCGTTGCCTTGATGGATGTGGTTATCAATGATGGCGGCCAGGGTGTTGGTTGCAGAGGTAATGGCATGAAAATCGCCGGTGAAGTGAAGATTGATGTCCTCCATGGGGACAATCTGTGCATAGCCGCCGCCAGCCGCGCCGCCCTTAATACCCATCACTGGTCCTTGGGAGGGCTCACGCAGGGCAACGATGGCCTTCTTACCCAACTGATCCAGGGCGTCGGTAAGGCCAATGAGCACGGTGGACTTGCCCTCGCCGGCAGGTGTGGGCGATACGCCGGTGACAAGCACCAGCTTGCCCTGGTTTTCCTTGGAATAGTCCACCTTGGTGATATCGACTTTGGCTTTAGTGGTGCCATAGGGAATCACGGCGTCGGCAGGAATGCCCGCCTTAGCCGCAATCTCCGCGATTGGCTGCAGGTGGTGGGCTTGGGCAATTTCAACATCGGATGGCTGAGTAGTCATGGTCTTAGCTTACCGAGCTCGGGAGTTAAATAACCCGCATTTTTCCAAGAAAGTGAATTGAATCAATCTGCCTGTTCACGCTGCGATCTAAAAAGGCGCCCTACAGGGCGCCGTGCGGGTGAACTTGTCGTCTACCTTTTAAAGGATGACGAGGCCGAATGCGTAGCCCAAGAGGACAGAAACCGCGATGCTGACCGTGCCTGGGATAAGGAATGGGTGGTTGAATACAGCCTTGCCGATTCGAGTCGAACCTGTATCGTCCATCTCCACCGCTGCCAGCAGCGTTGGGTAGGTCGGCAGGATAAATAGAGCCGAGACGGCTGGGAAAGCAGCGACTGCGGTAAGGGGGCTTACGCCCAGAGCCAGGGCTGCTGGCATGAGGGCCTTGGTAGTAGCGGCCTGCGAGTACAGTAGCGCTGCGGCGAAGAACAAGACCACCGCGAGCAGCCACGGCGAAGACTCAATAACGCTACCAGCCATAGACTGAATATCGTCCATGTAGTGGTTGATAAGGCTGGTACCCAACCAAGCAACGCCTAGCACACAAATACATGCGGACATACCGGACTTAAATACCGGTGTATTGAGAACATCCCCTGCCGGGAACTTCGACATCATGACGATGATGGTGGCCGCGGTGAGCATAACCGTCATAATTGCCTCATTACGTGGCAGGGTTGGTTCTGCGATTAGCCCGACCTGCTCCGAGGTCAGCGTGGCCCATGCCATCACGATGACGATGGCTACCAGGAACACCAGAACAGAAGCCTTGGCACCCTTCTGCGGCTGGAAGTTCTCAGCCCCCAGTGGTTGCTTAACCAAGCCTTGCGCCTTACGCTCCTGGTACACCGGGTCATCATCTAGTTCCTTGCCAAACTTATTAGCAATCCACGCAGCTGGGAAGATAGACAGGAACGTTGCCGGAATGACGACTGCTAGCACCTGCAAATAGCCCACTCCAGCTGGCTCCAACAGGCTGGCTAGGAGAACCACTGCGGCAGAGATAGGCGAGGCACAAATTGCCATCTGAGAGGCAACTACCGCAATAGAAAGCGGGCGTGAAGGGCGAACCTTGCCTTCTTTAGCTACCTCAACAATGACCGGTAGCGTGGAGAATGCAGTGTGGCCGGTACCGGCCAGCACCGTCATCAACCAAGTAACGATGGGCGCGTAGAACGTAATCCGCTTCGGGTTTTTGCGCAGAAACTTTTCTGCAATGTGCACCAGGTAGTCCATGCCACCAGCCCTCTGCATCGCGGCGATGGCGGCAATGACGGTCATGATGATACCGATGACGTCGAACGGGATGTCTTCCCTAGTAATGGGGACACCGGTGAGACCAAGGGCCAACACACCGAGGCCGCCGGCCATACCGATACCAATTGAACCGATCCTCGCGCCCAAAAAGATGGCGGCGAGAACGATGACTATATGAACAATAACCATGGACATACTCCATACGCTCTGTATGCAAACTAAGGGCACGCTTCTCCATACAGAGTGCATGCCGTCCTCAACATCTTCTATTGTGCACCTGTCACGGTGATTTATTCACTCGAATTGTCCGTTTGTGTTGATTCCCACATGTATTTAGTGTCTCGTTATAAGACGGTCGGTATCCTTCTCCGCATTCGCCCAGCACAGGGCCGTAGAAAGAAACTAGCTACCGCCGATTCCATGCACGCAAAAGACCCCTACAGCCTTCGCCAGTTTTCCTTGTACATCAAGAAAAATGGCAGAGACCGTGGGGGTCTACTATGCGGGGCGCTATGCCCTACTGCTTCTCAAAAGCCGAGTCTTTAGTCCTCGTCGATGAAGAGCTGACCGCGGAACTCTGGGTGCATGAGGTTTTCAACGGACAGAACCTTGTTCAAGGTAGCCTCATCGAGCAAGCCCTTCTCCAAGACGAGTTCCTTGACGCCCTTGCCGGTCTCCAGGGACTCCTTGGCAATCAGGTCACCGTTGTGGTGGCCGATGAACGGGTTCAGGTAGGTGACGATACCGATGGAGTTTTCCACGTACGCACGGCACACGTCTGCATTAGCGGTAATGCCGGTGACGCACTTTTCGTGCAGGGCATCGACGGCGTTACCCATGATGCGAATGGACTGGAACAGTGCCTCGCCGATGACCGGCTCCATGACGTTGAGCTGCAGCTGGCCAGCCTCAGCGGCCATGGTGACGACATGGTCATTGCCGAAGATCTTGAAGCAGGTCTGGTTCACAACCTCCGGGATAACCGGGTTGACCTTACCCGGCATGATGGAGGAGCCGGCCTGACGAGCAGGCAGGTTGATCTCAGCCAGGCCAGCGCGTGGACCGGAAGACAGCAGGCGCAGGTCATTACAGATCTTGGCAAGCTTCATTGCTGCGCGCTTGATGGTGGCGTGCAGCAGCACGTAAGCGCCACAGTCAGAGGTTGCTTCAATGAGATCGCGGGCGGTCTTCATTTCCAGGCCGGTGACCTCAGACAAAGCTGCGGTGACCTGGTGGCGGTAGCCGGCCGGGGTGTTCACGCCGGTGCCGATTGCGGTTGCGCCCAAGTTGATCTCGAGCAGGCGGCGCTGTGCATCGCGCAGCAATGCCTGCTCCTCGTTCAGGTTGTTGGCAAAGCCTTTGAACTCATCACCCAAGGTCATCGGAACCGCATCCTGAAGCTGAGTACGACCCATCTTCAGGATGTCCTGGAACTCATTGCCCTTGACCTGGAATGCGGCACGCAGACCATCCATGCGCTCAATGAGGTGATCCACTGCTGCATGCAGACCCAAGCGGAAGCCGGTCGGGTAAGCATCGTTGGTGGACTGGGACATGTTCACATCATCATTCGGGTTGATGATGTCATAGGAGCCCTTCTCCTCACCGAGGTACTCCAGTGCGAGGTTGGCAACAACCTCGTTGGTGTTCATGTTCAGCGAGGTACCAGCGCCACCCTGGAAGACGTCCAGCGGGAACTGATCCATGCAGCGACCCTCTTCCAGGATCTGGTCACAGGCCCAGATGATGGCTTCAGCCTTCTTCTTTGGCAGAACGTGCAGGCGGCGGTTTGCCATGGCGGCCGCCTTCTTGACCTGGACCATGCCGCGGATGAAGTGCGGGATGGTGTTGATGGTCACGTAAGAGATCTGGAAGTTCTCCATGGCGCGTACGGTGTGCACACCGTAGTAAGCGTCAGCGGGAACTTCCAAGGAGCCAAGAAGGTCGGTCTCGGTGCGAGTCTTCTTGCTGGAGTTCTTCGGTGCCTTTTGTTCGGCCACCTTCTGCTGTGCGGCGTGAGTGGAAGTGTCAGCTTCCTTCTTCTTCACGTCCTTTGCTGCAGACTTGGTGTCCTTTTCTTCTTTCTTAGAGGACTTTGCCATGATGGCTCGGCTCCTTTGCCTGTCGAGACTTATATTCGAATGAGTAACCTCAAGCGCTAATGTTAGCCACGACTGAATCTATTTGGGCCGACCCAGAGAAATTGATCCCCCTAAAAGCGGGCGATGCGTAAATCGGAAGCCAAAATCGCTTCCGCACCGAGTTGGGAAAGTCGGTCCATGACTTGGTTGGCTTGTTTCTTCGGAACCATCGCTCGCACTGCCACCCAGTTCTCACGCGCTAACGGCGACACCGTAGGACCGGTCAATCCTGGAGTAATACCAGCGGCTGCGTCGAGGTTGGATTGAGCGATGTTGTAGTCGATCATTAGATATGTGCGAGCGTGCAGAATTCCCTGAATGCGGTCGAGCACTACCTGCTCTTCCTCCGTAACTTCTACCCCTGTACGCTTAATAACTACCGCCTCGGACTCAATGATCGGGTCCCCGAACGGCGCTAACCCTTGCTGGCGCAAAGTAGTACCAGTTGACACGACATCAGCAATAACATCGGCAACGCCGAGCCGGATGGAAATCTCTACAGCCCCGTCCAATCGAATAACATCGGCCTCAATCCCATGTGCGGCAAGGTTCGTGCGGACAAGGTTGGGATACGACGTCGCAATCCGCCGCCCGGCTAGTTGAGAGATATCCCACTCCTCCCCCTGCGGGGCTGCGTACCGGAACGTGGAGCCACCGAAGCCTAAAGGCAGCACTTCATCAAAGCTCGCTTTAGAGTCAAGTGCCAAGTCCCGGCCCGTAATGCCTAGGTCTAAGACCCCGCGGGCGACATAGATGGCAATATCTTTCGGCCGCAGGAAAAAGAACTCTACTCCGTTATCGGCGTCTACTACGTTGAGCGCCTTGGAATGCCCGCGGCCCTTGTAACCGGCCTCTGTAAGGATTTCCACGGCAGCTTCTGACAACGAGCCCTTATTCGGTACAGCAATCTTGATCATGCGGATCCTTCTATCCTGTGGGGTGTTGCCTAGAGGTACTTATAAAGGTCTTCAGGG
Source organism: Corynebacterium sp. c3Ub_189 (assembly GCF_039907195.1). Classification (NCBI taxonomy): domain Bacteria; kingdom Bacillati; phylum Actinomycetota; class Actinomycetes; order Mycobacteriales; family Corynebacteriaceae; genus Corynebacterium; species Corynebacterium sp. c3Ub_189. The sequence goes on from NZ_JASBOF010000016.1 coordinate 53,582, forward strand.
GTAAGTCCGCGCTTAAGCATCATGACCTGAGTCCAATAAAGCAGCTGGGACATCTCTTCCGCCAGCTCATCGTCGGACTGATATTCTGCGGCGATCCATACTTCCCCGGCTTCTTCGATGATCTTTTTACCGATGAAATGCTCGCCTTTATCCAGCGCGGCAACGGTGCCAGAACCAGCTGGACGCTGGTCGGCCTTCTCGGCTAGTTCGGCGAAAAGAGTCTCAAAGTTCTTCACGTCTACCTATTGTTCCACAGGTAGATAGAGAATGTAGGGGAACTCTGAATTTCTATTGCCGCGCCGAAATCTTAGCGAACCACTCATAGACGTCAGTGGCCTTAGCTCCCGCGAGGTGCCGCGAATCGCGGAGGCTAGAGATTTCGGTGGCCTCGGTCGGGACCTCAACCTGATCATCTTCGGGCAAACCGATAACCGCACAGCCGGCATCAACGGCGGCGCGCATGCCGGTTGCGGAATCTTCGAAAACTAAGCACTCCGCGGGATCTGCTCCTATGCGTCGGGCGGCCTCGCGGTACATATCCGGCGCTGGTTTGCCGGCAGGAACCTCATCCCCGCAGATAGTATCGACGAAATAGTGCCGCCCCAACGCATTGATAGCAGCGTCAGCGACATTGCGCTCGGTATTGGTAGTGACCATCATAGGCACCCCATCGGCTTTCAGTTCCTCAAGCAGTGCAGGGATTCCCGGGAAGATTTCCAGTTGACGAGCAAAAAGGCCTTTGACATAGTCAAACATTCGGGCGCGGTAGCGCTCACTGTCACCGGGTTGCAGCGAAACTCCCGCATTATCCGCGCAGATTGCCAAGGTGGTATCAAAGGTCGCGCCCACAGTAGCTAGGCGTTGGGTGGGAGTGAGCCGTTTGCCCAGCAGTTCTGAAAGATAAAACGTTGCCTCCGCCCAGAGGGGCTCCGAATTGGTGAGGGTGCCATCCATATCCCAGAAGATGGCGGCGGGCTTAGTCAGGTTGGAAGCGGCGGCGGAGTGCGGCACGAGAATAAAGCTAGCTTTCTCTTTCAGGAAGGAAATAGTGTCACCGTCTACAGTCAAGCACACGGCGGAAAGAGCCAGCCGCGCAGTTAGCGCGAGCTGGCGCTTACTAAGGCGGAAGGGTCAGAACTAAAAATCCAGTTCCGGAATCTGCGACAGGGCTTCATCGTCTGCTCCGGTGGCCGCGCTGGCGTTATAGATAAGCTCAGAGAGCTCTTCCTTTTCCTCTGGCTCGAGAACGGCATCGTGTTGAGCGCGATTAAAATCTGCCAACTTACGAACGGTCTTGGACAAGACGGTGACCAACTGTGGTCCGTCAGGATCGTCCGGAAGAGCATCCAGCCCATCGAGCATCTGCTCAAGGTGGCCGCGCAGCTCTGGGAGGACGTTGGCGTCAAACGGTGCCTCCCAGAACTCCTTTTCCTCTTCCTTGAGGTAATCGCCGGTGGCGAAGGACTTCAGGTCACTAATGAACTCATCTACGGTGGGCTGGAAATCGGCGCGAATGCTCATGCTGAAGATACTGCCCTATCTTGCCTAAGCCCGCACGCCGAGGAGCGAATTTAGTGCGGTGCGAACCAAATCGGCCGCGCCGTCCTCGTCCGTGCCGCGGTCGGCCTCTGCCCACTCATCCACGGCATCGAGCGCGGCCGGGGTATCAAGATCGTTGGCGATTGCGGCACGCAGCTTGGCGACGACCTCTTCGGCCCCTGCCATGCTTCCCGGCTGCGCCAGGGCCTCCCGCCATGCGGCGAGGCGGCGTTTAGCGCCGTCGAGCACCTCGTCGGACCAGTCGCGCTCGTCGCGGTAATGGCCCGCGAAGACACCCAAACGGATAGCGGAGGGATCTTCCCCCGCTTCTACGAGCTTGTGAACGAAGACGAGGTTGCCCAAGGACTTAGACATCTTGACCCCGTCGAGGCCGATCATGCCGGTATGCACGTAGAACTGTGCCATGCGATCAACGTTGAGGGCGGCCTCGGCGTGGGCAGCGGAAAACTCATGGTGTGGGAATTTCAGGTCGCTGCCGCCACCCTGGATATCAAAGGAAGAACCCAAGCGGTTAGTAGCGATGGCGGAACACTCAATATGCCAACCCGGGCGACCAGGCCCAAAGGGCGACTCCCAGGCTGGTTCGCCCTCGCGGTGGGCTCGCCAGATAAGCGCGTCGAGCGGATTTTTCTTTCCTGGGCGGTCTGGGTCGCCACCGCGCTCGGCAAAGAAGGTGCGCATCTCGTCGGCAGAGTAATTGGACTCATACCCAAAGCGCTCGGTGGCCTCGATGGAGGCGTAGATATCTGGGTGCTCGGGGTCGTCTACGACGTAGGCCGCTCCGGCGTCGAGAAGCTTCTGCACCATTTCCACGATTTCATCGACGGCCTCCATGGCGCCGATGTAGTCCTGCGGCGGGAAAACGGAAAGCAGCTCCATATCGGAACGGAAAAGGTCAATTTGAGAAGTGCCGAGCTCACGCCAATCCACACCGTCGCGTTCGGCACGTTCGAATAGCGGATCATCCACGTCGGTGATGTTTTGGACGTAGTGAACCTTCTTCCCGGCATCCAGGAACGCCCGGTAGATAAGGTCAAAGGTCAGGTAGGTGGCGGCATGGCCCAAGTGGGTGGAGTCATAGGGCGTGATGCCGCACACGTACATGGTGGCGGTATCCCCTGCGACCTCTACGGGAGCGATGGTTTGGTTCGCAGAATCGTACAAGCGCAGCTGTGCCGCATCACCCGGCACAGGGCGGAAGGAAGGTAGTGGCCAAGAATGCATAGCCACCATACTAACGCGGTGTGCCTTAGAGCGGCTGCAGGACTCCCAGTGCCAGGAGGATCAGGACGAGCACGCCGACCGGGATGCGGTAAGCGGCAAACCAAGAAAAGGAGTGGTTGCCCACAAACTTTAGTAGCCACGCAATCGAGGCATAACCCAAGGCAAAGGCAATGCCCGTACCGACCAAGAGCTGGAGACCGGAGGCGGACTGGCCGGCTTCGGGAGAAAAGGCGTCGGGAAGCGAGAAAAGGCCCGAAGCCAACACTGCCGGAATGGCCAGCAAGAAGCTAAAGCGCGTGGCTACCTCGCGGTCTAGGCCCAGGAACAGACCACCGGAAATGGTGCCGCCGGAGCGGGAAACACCCGGAATGAGCGCCAAGCATTGGCACAGGCCCATAACAATGGCGTCTTTCATGGTCAACTGGTCAAAGCTGCGTTCCTTCTTACCCATTTTTTCTGCAGCGATGAAGACCAAGGAGAAGAGAATGAGCATTGCGGCGGTAATCCACAGGTTGCGCAGGGCGCCACGAATCGCATCCTCGAATGCGAGGCCGACAATTCCGATGGGAATGGAGCCCACGATGACCATCCACCCCATGCGCCAGTCCTGGCCGCGAGAGGACTTATCAGCCCAGCCGCGGAACCAGCCGGAGAGAATTTGCCAAATCATTGGGGCGAAATAGACCAGCACAGCCAGCTCCGTACCCAGCTGGATAACTGCGGTGAAGGACGCGCCGGCGTCGTTGCCCCAAAAAAGTTCGGAAACAATGCGCAGGTGACCGGAGGAACTTACCGGAAGAAACTCGGTAAGCCCCTGCACGATGGACAAAACAATGACCTGCGCCCAAGAAACAGCGTCAGTTGCGGTATTAGAAATCACCCGCTTCACACTACAGCCGCGCTGGGCTTCGAGTTTTTACAACGCGCGCTGTTAGGATTAGTAGCCGTGAAATCTCAATCTGGCTCCGCACTTATCCTTTCTAGTTTGCTGGCGCTTAGCGCCACCGCGTTGGCCGCCTGCCAGCCCGAAGTGGGCGTGGGCGCCGATCCAGAGACCGCGGTCAAGGGCAATGCCACCCCAGCGGTCTCCCCGGCTAAGGCGGATCCGGAAGGCACTGTGGTCGACCTTAAGGCAGACATCACTGACCTTGCCGCCTTTGATGACTCGCTGGCGGTGCGCACCAAGGACGAGCTTCTCATCGGTAGCCAGAAGGATTTTGAAGAGAAGAAGGCTACCTCGCTAGACATTTCTGCGGAGTGTGGTGACCTCAGTTCTTCGGAGTCGGGCTTCGTCCTCGCCTGCCCGGACAAGGTTCTCCTCATCGATCCTGCATCCCCGGACTCTCCCCAGGAGGTCCACATGGAGGAGGACTCCCCCGTTACCGCCGCCACCCAGCTTTCCAGCGGCGAGATCTTTGCCACCTCGGCCGATTCCACCACGGTAGGCGTCTATAAAGACGGTAAGCGCGACGGTGATATCGAGGTGGAAGCCGGCTCGGACCAGCTATTGGCCGTGCCCAATTCCTCGGGCGATGACGGAGTGGTGCGCACCCACCGAGAGGATTCCACCATCCAAAACGTGGACTGGACGAATGATCGCGCGGGCGGCCGACTGCGCGTTGGCCAGGGAGTCGGCAGCATCGCGGTGGGCGATAACGGCGTGGTCCTCGCCTCCGATACCGAGGGCGGCCGCTTGGCTATCTACACGTCCGATGACGTCGTCCGCCTGCACCAATACGGCAACGTAGAGGGCACCCCTTGGGGCGTAGCCTGGGATAATAAGCGCAATCTGGCGTGGGTGAGCGCCACCGATACCAATAAGGCTCATGCCTATGAAATTGGCAAAGGCGTACCAGAGCTGCGCGGAGATCTCTCGACCGTGCCGGATGCGCAGAATATTGCCGTGCTTGGCGACGGCACCTTTGTCGCCGCCTCCGCCACCGGCCACGGGTTGCAGTTCGTGGACACCCCGCACCTGAAGAAGGAGTCTTAACACCATGACCAGCACTATTGACCAACTGCGCGCGCAGGCCTACCAGCTTGCTCTGCGGGGCATGTTTAAGCTGAGCCCAGAGCGCATCCACGAGATTATTAACACTGCGCTCAGCGGGCTGCAGGCGGCCGGGCCAGCTAACCGAGCCCTAGCAAAGATCCTGCCGGTCAATGATCCAGTGCTGCGCCAAGAGGTCTTCGGAGTAGAATTCCCCCGCCCGTTGGGACTTGCCGCCGGGTTTGATAAGAACGCCGCAGCTGCTGATACGTGGACTCCCATTGGTTTCGGTTTCGCAGAGTTGGGCACCGTCACCGCCCAAGCACAGCCTGGCAATCCTGCTCCGCGGCTTTTCCGCCTGAAGGCCGATAAGGCCATCTTGAATCGGATGGGCTTTAACAATAAAGGTGCGGCAGCTGCCGCGGAAAACCTGCGCAAGCGTCGCTACAGCGATGTCATTGGCATCAATATTGGCAAAACCAAAGTCACCCCTGCCGAGCATGCAGTAGAAGATTACCGCCGCTCCGCGTCGGTATTGGGCGACTTGGCAGATTTCCTGGTGGTCAACGTTTCTTCGCCGAATACCCCGGGCCTGCGCGACCTGCAAGCAGTGGAATCGCTGCGCCCCATTCTCTCCGCCGTGCAAGAATGCACCGCGGTTCCGGTGCTGGTGAAAATTGCCCCGGATCTTTCTGATGCTGACGTTGACGCCGTGGCAAACCTAGCCCTCGAGCTCGGGCTCGACGGAATTGTAGCGACAAATACCACCATTTCCCGCGAGGGACTCAAGACTCCAGCCGCCGAGGTAAAGGAGATGGGTGCCGGTGGCGTATCCGGCCCTCCGGTAGCCGAGCGCTCCCTAGAGGTACTGCGCCGCCTCAATGAGCGAGTCGGCGACCAGCTCACCCTCATCTCCGTGGGTGGCATCTCCACGCCGGAGCAAGCATGGGAGCGCATCACTTCCGGTGCTTCCCTACTGCAGGGCTACACCGGTCTCATCTACGGTGGTCCGGACTGGATCCGCGATATCCACCGCGGCATTGCCGCTCAAATCCGTGCCCACGGTTTGAGCAATATTTCCCAGGCGGTTGGTTCCGGCCTCCCCTGGAAGCCTTTGGATTAGTCCGACCCAAGGTTGCTCAACACAAGGTCCGCCTACTTCTCCCGCTGCACGCAGAGGAAGTAGGCGGACCCTTAATCTTTGCGGTGCTGACTAGGTCTGCGACATGGCGCTGCGCTTGAGAATCAGTGCGCACAACACCGCGAAGCCGGCGTAGAACACGACCCAAAACTGTGGTTGCGTGAATAGGATATCGCCGGGCACAAAGCGGCTTGCTGCAATAATCACAATGGCGATGACCAACGCTGCAACCTGCGCGCGGCTTCCCGCCTGACTTTTGCTCATGGTACTAAAGGCGCCGACGATGATCGCGGCGACAATAATCGCCGCTTTGGAATACGTCCATTCGAAATCGGCACCCCAACCATCCGTGAAGACGGAGATTAATGCAAAGAGGACCAGCACGAATGCGACCACCATGAAGGCGCCGCCCACCCGCAGCGCCGTCGGCGGGCTAGGCTGCGATGAAGTAGAGCCACTAGCCATTACTTCGCCTCGTACCAGCCCCACAAAATGGCGCGACCAAGAGCATGGAAATGCAGGTTGAACCCAAGCACGGTCGGCGAAGCATCTGGGTCGATATCGAGCTTCTCTACGTCGACTGCATGGACGGCGTAAAGGTAGCGATGCGGGGCGTGTCCGACAGGCGGGTTCGCACCGAAGTAGGTGCGCTCGCCCGAGTCGTTGCGCAAGCTGATGACGCCGTCAATACCCAAGTCCTCGGCGGCACCGGCATTGGTAGGCAGCTCGCTTACCTCGACGGGGATATTGAACGCCGCCCAGTGCCAGAAACCAGAAGCTGTTGGCGCATCGGGGTCGAAACAGGTCACGGCCAGGGACTTGGTGCCTTCCGGCAGTCCAGACCAGGCAAGCTGAGGCGATACGTTCTCTGGGGCGCGGAGCTTTTCCTGCAGCTCGTCTCCTTCCACCACATCAGTGGACGAGAGAACGAAGGAAAGGACATCGCGCAGCGGTGCGTAAGGATCTGGACCAGGAAACCGGGAATCATCTGCGTAAGAAGTCATAGACCCATTTGTACCCCACCTCACAAGGCGATGTCGATGTGGTGTAACCGTCGCGGCCTGCATAAATTCTGCTGCACACGTGGAAAGCCCCTACCCAGACTTACAACCATGTATTTCCACACGCCGTTAATATTTGCTTTTTCACGCCACACGCAGGCGATTTGTAAAGCAAGCCTCGAGCAGGATACAGTATCGGAGTGCCCAGCCGAGAGGCTGACAAACACCCTGCCCGGGTGGCGGAATGGCAGACGCGCTAGCTTGAGGTGCTAGTGTCCTATTAACGGACGTGGGGGTTCAAGTCCCCCCTCGGGCACAAC
>NZ_JASBOF010000017.1:0-58951 GCF_039907195.1 Corynebacterium sp. c3Ub_189
GCAGTTCACACATTCACGCGGGGGACGGTTCAGCGATTGAGTCCTTTTACTTCGTGGCGTCCGCCAACGGCTGCTCGATCTTATCCAGCAGGTAGTCCAGACTCAGCACTGTTTGCCATCCAAAGGCTTTTTCTAGGTCGCCTTCCAAGTAGACACTGTGCCCATCCTTCACAGCGGGTAGCTTGCTCACGATTGGATCCTCGGTAACAGAAGCCTTGTCCTGCGTCGGAGCGTAGGACAACTGATCCCACACCAGTACGTCAGAATCAACCTGATCAGCGTTCTCCTTGGAGACCTCGCCGTAGAATTTATCCTTGGTGATTGCCGCGTAGGCGGGGTTGATCTTGAACCCCAGCTCGGTAAAGAAGCGGCTGCGCGGATCTTCTTCAGCAAAGACGGCCAGGCTGTCGGCAGAGACGGTGGCCACACCGAGTTCCTTCTCGGCCCACTCTGGGTGACGGTCCTTTAGGTCTGCAAACTTCGCTTTAACCTGCTCCACCTGATGTTTTGCCTCTTTAGGCTTGCCTACGGCTTGTCCAATCTCTTCCGTAGTCACGTCCCATGGCTGCTGCAGTTCTTTATATTCACCCTTTTGCACAACGACAGGGGCGATATCGGACAGCTTCTTGTATGTATTTTCATCAATATCCGAGTACACGGCAACGATGAGATCTGGCTTGTCCTTAGCGATAGCTTCCGCATTGACCTCTGTGTCTTTGTCGATTCGAGGAGTATCGCCCTCGATCTTGTCGTTAGACCAGTTGCCCGCAGCCTGCCCGTCTGGGGTCATGCTATCCCAATACTTCACGGAAACCGGCGTGATTCCGAGCGCCAGCAGCGCGTCCTGATCCGTATACCCTAGGGAGACCACGCGCTGCGGGACTTCCTTGATTTCGGTGGAACCATAGCGATGCTCGATGGTGGTGGGGAATGCACCTTGCTCGGCGTTGACCGCCTGGGAGTCTGCAGAGTTTTCGGATTGGTCATCAGTCGAACACGCCGTCACCGCGGTGCCCAGAGCCAACACAGTAGCAGTACCGACAAGAATTTTCTTGAATGTCATTTTTCTCCGTTATTACTGGTGACGGATCTCAGCGCAAGGCCTAGCCCGTTCACGAATGGGGAAAGGTCAGAATATTTGGTTGGTTATACCCAAATGGGGGGGGGGCAACCAAGTTCCCCAATCGTTGGAGACAATGACATATTCTCGCACGTTAAAAGGATAACTTAGGCTTGCCTAAATAATCAATGTTACGCTGGTCACCAAAAGATTTCCAGGCACCGCCTATGCGATGCACATGCAGCACACTCAACTTTGAGACAGGCACTACAAAAGGTGCCGCATAGAGTTTCACCTAAATAGTGGGCGCCTAGGGCCAGTTGCGATGACTTGCAGCCCTTCACTTTTACAGTCTTTTAATTAAATGAAGGCTTACCTTACATGAAAACGGTAATATGCTTGTCCATGATTGACAATCACACCCAGCAACTGCCTGAGCCACGCCTCGGGCGCAGCTCCTCTCCCCGCCCAGCGGGAGTAGCTAGGTACCTGTCTCCACCCCGCGGCTCAGGGATTCTCATCGCTACCTGTGAGCCGAAGCTCTCCAAGGCAACCCGCCGCAGCGCCGGTGCTCGCTGGGCACTATTGGCTGGGAGTGGGGGCATCGGCAAGCGGCAGCAGCGATTGGAGGCCACGCCATGAGTGTGCGCACTACCCGCCTCCTGGGCCTAGGAGCTCTGCTCTTGCTGGTCCTCGTTGGCACTATCTGCAGTTTGCTGTATGGCGCCCGCTCCATTCCTGCGGAGGACGTGTGGGCCGCGCTGCGGGAACTGCCGGCCGCACGCGGTGCCCAGGACGAAGTTTCCACCAACCAACGCGTGGTAGCTGAGCTGCGGCTGCCGCGCACCATCCTGGCCATAATCGTGGGGGCGGCACTGGGAGTCGCCGGTGCTCTAATCCAAGGCCACACCCGCAATCCCCTGGCGGATCCGGGAATCCTGGGTGTCAGTTCCGGCGCGGCGCTAAGCGTTGTAGTCAGCTTCGCGCTATTTGGCATCACCGCCCCGTGGGCCACCGCGGTGATAGCCTTCCTCGGCGCTATCGCTGCCACGGCACTGGTCTTCGGCCTCGCCTCCGCAGGCAAGGCAGCCGTCGATCCCTTGACCTTAGTGCTGGGCGGCGCCGCATTGTCGGCGGTCTTAAGCGCCATCACCAGCGCCTTCGTACTCACCAATGAGAATAACCTGGACCGGATGCGCTTTTGGACCGTCGGCTCCCTCGCCGGCCGGGATATGAACATCGCGCTAGGAATCCTGCCGTTCATAGTGGTGGGACTGATCCTGGCGTTCGCTACCGGCCCGCAGTTGAATATTTTGAACTTAGGCGACGACGTGGCCGCAGGGCTCGGCATCAATACCGCGGCCGCAAGGCTGGCCGGCATGGGCATCATCGCCTTGCTGGCTGGCGCGGCCACGGCTGCAGCGGGCCCGCTAGGCTTCATTGGCCTGGTAGTGCCCCATATCGTCCGGGCTCTTACCGGCCCAGATTATAAGTGGATTTTGCCGTACTCTGCGCTAGCCGGCGCGGCGCTGTTGCTATGTGCTGACGTAGTGGGCCGCCTCATCGCGCGCCCCGGCGAGCTCCAAGTGGGCATCGTATTGGCCTTCGTTGGCGCGCCGTTCTTCATCGCCTTGATCTACCGAAAGAAGGTGATGACGCTGTGATGCGACGAAACAAGGCTGCGCAGGCCGTACAAGATAAACAAAGCGCTTCGTGGCAGATGCCGGGCGGGGTACCATTCCGGGCTGGGCCCATCTCGTTCCTCTGGCGCCCACGGGTGGTGCTGGTATGCATCATCGCCGCGGCGCTCACCGTCTTTTTAGGCGCGCTTTCCATCGGGCTGGGTGACTACCCTATTTCCGTTCCCCGAGTACTAGAGGTGATTTTCCAAGGGCAAGGATCCCGCGTGGAAAAACTCGTGGTCTTGGAGTGGCGCATGCCCCGAGTGGCCACGGCCATCGCGGTCGGCTGCGCGCTGGGGCTTTCCGGTGCGCTCACCCAAACGGTCACCCGCAACGCGCTGGCCAGCCCCGATATCCTCGGCATCACTACGGGTGCCTCGGCCATGGCCGTAACGGTCATCGTCCTTGGCGCCGGCGGCAGTGGATTCGCCGGCTGGCTTGCCGGAATCGGAATTCCCCTAGCCGCATTGCTGGGTGCGATTCTTAGCGCCATGGTGATCTGGGCATTGGCTTGGCGACGCCAAGCTGATTCCTACCGCCTCGTGCTCGTAGGCATTATCATCACCGCGCTGCTGAGTTCCTACATCAATTTCCTCATGGTCCGCGCGGAACTGCGGGATGCAAGCCAAGCACAGTTCTGGCTCACAGGATCCCTGGCCAAGTCGGAGTGGAGCACCACCATTCCCATGGTTGTCCTTGTGCTTGTCTGCGCCCCGTTGCTGGCCTGGATCGCCTACCAAGCACTGGCCACCACTCTGGGGCCCGACCTCGCCCGAGCGCTGGGCCAGCGCGTCAACGCCGTGCAGGTGGCGATGTTGGCATTGGCCGTAGCTCTAGCTGCAGTAGCAGTTTCTGCTGCCGGCCCCATCGGTTTCATCGCCTTTGTAGCACCCCAAGTAGCACTACGGCTGTGCGGGGTACCCAGCCCACCGCTTGCGGCCTCGGCTCTTACCGGCGCAGTGCTACTGCTCGGTGCGGACATCGTGACCCAGGCTGTCCTGCCGGTGGAGCTTCCGGTGGGTATTGTCACCTCCGCACTGGGCGGCGTCTTCCTCATCTACCTACTCGTTCAACGCACTAGGAGCACAGACGCATGACCTCCCCCATCCCCCAGCCAAGCGCAGACCACCCGAATACCGCCGGTGGCGTGGATGCTTCCTCGGTCACCGTGGGCTACGGCCAGCGCACCATCATCCGGGATCTCAGCGCCACTTTCCCAGCCGGCAAAATCACCACCATCGTGGGGCCCAACGGATGCGGTAAATCAACCTTGCTGCGCGCCATGTCTGGCCTGCTCAACCTTGATACCGGAACCGTGAGCGTGGATGGCCAGAATATCTCGGACATGAAGCGCAAGGACGTCGCCCGCATACTGGGCATGCTGCCCCAATCCCCCGTGGCCCCAGAAGGGCTATTGGTCTCCGATCTGGTGGCCCGCGGGCGGCACCCACATCAGGCATGGTTCCGCCAGTGGTCCTCCACGGACGAAGACGCGGTCTTCGAGGCCCTAAAGCAAACCGGTTCTGCGGATCTTGCCAGCCGTACGTTGGATGAACTTTCCGGCGGCCAGCGCCAGCGCGTATGGATCTCTATGGTGCTGGCGCAAAACACCGACATCCTTTTCCTAGATGAGCCAACGACGTACCTTGACCTCGCGACCTCCGTGGACATCCTCGAACTAGTCGATAGCCTGCGCCAAGAGCTTGGCCGAACGGTGGTAATGGTGCTGCACGATCTGAACCTGGCGGTGCGCTACTCCGATTATCTCGTGATTATGAAGGAGGGGCAGGTCATAGCTTCCGGCGCACCCGCAGAAATCATCACCGCAGAGCTACTGCAGGACGCTTTTGATCTGCGGGCGCGGGTCATCGAGGATCCAGAGACTGGAGACCCGCTCATCGTCCCGCTCAGGAAACCGGCTTAGGCCCAAGGCCTAAGCCCACCCACTAGGGTGGCGCATAAGAAAAGACCCTGACCGGAACTTAATCTGGTCAGGGCCTGGAAGTTGGTAGCGGGGGCAGGATTCGAACCTACGACCTCTGGGTTATGAGCCCAGCGAGCTACCGAGCTGCTCCACCCCGCGTCGAGATGACTTCCATCATCTGCGCTTGAACAGTGCGTTAACACAAAGTGTATTCGCTCTGTCCTGGCGACTCATGTAACTATACATAGGGAAAGGCACCTACCCAAATCCGCTGGGCAGGTGCCTAATCCATCGCGATTATAAGCCGGAACTACTTGTCCGTCTTCTGATAAGACTCCACAGCCTTATCGAGCTCATCTAGGGCGCGTCCGTATTCCTCGAAGGAACCATCGCGTGCATCTTCAAGCCCCTTCAGGGCCTTGTTGATGTCATCGATGGCGCCCGCCTCGTCGGAAGAAGACGGAGCGGAAGCTGGAGCCGAAGGCTTATCGTCCTTGGACTCGTCCTTGTTCTTCTCATCCTTGGCGCCGTCCTTGTCCTCGGAATCGCCCTCGACTTCCTCAATGTTTTGGGCAGCCTTGGCATCGATTCCAACTTGTTCAAGGGCATCACCAATAGTCGGGGCGTAGCCTACGCGGCCCTTATAGGAGACGAGCACGCGCAACAGCTTCGGGAAGGCAGAAGCCTGGTCCTTGCGCTGCGAGTAGATCGGCTCGAGGTACAGGATTTCGCCACCGCCTACCGGCAGGGCCAGCAGGTTGCCGTTGTGCAGGTCATTGGTACCCTCCCACAGAGTGCGGTCGCGGGCGACCTGGTCGGACGACATCATCGCATCCTGTGCCTGCTTCGGGCCCTGGGTCTGTGTATTGGTGGGCAGCACGCGCACGGTGATATCGCCGTAGTTTTCCGGATCGGAGGATACAGCCATGTGCGCAGACAAGAACTCGCGGTTGAGGCCACGGTAAGACGTGGTCAGCTGGAAGGTCGGCTTGCCGGTCTTCGGATCTGCGGCCATCACGTAGTACGGCGGCTGATTGAGTTGGCGGGATTCCTCCGCGGTGGGGTCAGTCGGCACGGACCAGAAGGCATCGTTATTGAAGAAGACATTCGGGTCATCCACGTGGTAGCGGGCCAAGAGGTCACGCTGCACCTTGAACATATCCTCCGGGTAGCGGAAGTGCTCGCGCAGCTCATCGGAGATCTCCGCCTCAGGCTTAACGACGTCCGGGAAGACGCCCTGCCAGGCCTTGAGCACCGGGTCATTCTTGTCGAACTCGTAGAGGTCCACAGTGCCGTCATAAGCATCGACGGTGGCCTTGACCGAGTTGCGGATATAACCGACCTTGTCATTGACCAAGCGCTGGGTGGTGCCATCAGGGTTGAGGGTGTCCTGGGTGGCGTCGGAAAGCGAGGCACGCTGGGAGTAAGGCAAGGATTCCAGAGTGGTATAGCCATCCACAATCCACTTCAGGCGGCCATCAACCACGGCCGGGTAGGTAGCAGAATCGGTGGTCAGCCACGGAGCAACCTTTTCCACGCGTTCGCGCGGGTCGCGGTCATACAGCAGCTTCGATTCGCTGCCGACGCGATCCGAGAGCAGGAAATTCAGCTCGCGGTACTTGGCGGCGTACATGGTGCGGTCAAAGATATTGCCAATGTCAACGCCACCCTTGCCGTCATAGGTGTAGGTGGAGCTATCGGTGTCGTACTCGACCGGGTTATCGCCGGTCTGGCCGGTGATCGCGTAGTCCATTCCGTCGGCCGCACCGGCAATGACCGGGCCATAGTAGATGCGCGGCTGGTCTACCTTAATGCCAAGGGACTTCTCTGCGTCCTGGGTCTCGCCTTCGCCCTCGGACTCACCGGCCTGAGTCTGTAGGTCAGACACGGTAAAGATGGGGAAGCCACCGCGGGCAGAACCTGCATCGCGAGCTACCTCGTCGACCTTATTGGCCTGCGCTGCCACGAAGCCATTGCCGTGAGTGTAGACGGTGTGGCGGTTAATCCAGTCCGACTGGTTCTCTCGCAGCTCATTCGGATCCAGCTCGCGAGCGGCGACGACGAAGTCGCGCTTCTTGCCGTCGATCTTGTAGCGGTCCATCGACAACGTCTCTGGGAACCCGTAGAAGTTCTTCAGCTGTTGCATCTGAGTGAAGGTAGGAGAAAGGATCTCCGGATCCAGCAGGCGGAGGTTATTGATGGTGGCGTTATCAGAGGCCACCTTGTCATCGGAGACATCATCCCCGCCCCAGTTATCTTCATAGGTGACGTGGTCATCCGTGAGCCCATAGGCATAGCGGGTGGCCTCGATATTGCGGGCGATGGATTCTTCTTCCTTAGCCTGGCGGTTGGGCTGGACGGAAAAGCGTTCCATCAGCAGCGGCCATGCCTGTCCAATGACTAGCGAGGACAGCAGCATCAGCACCACGGCCAGTCCGGGGATGCGCAGGTCCTTGATGACAACGGCCATAAACAGGGCCACGGCCACAAAGACGCCAATGATCATCAAGATGATCTTCGCCGGCAGGTAGGCGTGAATATCGGTATAGGAACCACCGGTAAAGAGGTCGTGCTGGGTATTAAGCAGCTCATAGCGCTCCAGCCAGTAGCCAATGACCTGGGCTACCATCCACAGGCCGGCGGTTACCGCCAGCTGCAGGCGGGCTGGGTGGGAAATGGATCCGCGCACACCGGCGGCCTTATTGCCAATGCGGATGCCGCCCAGCACGTAGTGGCCGAAAAGCGCGATGAGGAAGGCCAGAATCAACAGGATGGATAGGGTGCTCACCACCATCTTCAGAACTGGCAACGTGAAGGCATAAAAACCTAGGTCGTGGTGGAACTGGGCGTCTTGTTCGCCGAATTCCTGGCCGTTGAGGAAGAGCAACACCGTGCGCCAATTGGCCTGACCGATGAAACCGGCGATGACGCCCACGACGGCGGGGATGACCTTGAAGAAGACGCCCATGGACTTCTCAATGGACTTGCGGTATTGATACACCGGCGAGTTCAGGTCCCCAAGGTCGAGCGAATCCGGGCGCCCGCGCCAGGCAAAGTAGCCAGCGGCCCACACCACTGCGGCGGCAATAAGGCCAAAGATGATAAAGAGGACTATTCGCGCAATAATCGCGGTGGTGAAGACGTTCCGGTATTCAATCGCACCAAACCACCTCCAATCCGTGTACACGCCCACGAGCATGGGGCCGAAGAACAAAAGGACGGCAATGATGGCCGCAATGATTGTCGCGACCCGCGGGGGCCGCTTCAACGGGGCGGCTGGTGTGGATGACCCTAAGGACAACGCCAGCTCCAATCAACTAGTGCGAATTTAAAACCTGTAGACTTCTTCCAGCTTAAGGAAGCAATACACAGATAACGAATAAGGATGTTCATGAGTTCCCCCGAATTATCACAGCCAGCTTTAAACCGCGCGATGACCGAAGCCGTGGAATTCGTCCACGCGGAAGGCTGGGACGCTCGGCCCACCATCTTCGCGCTGGTTCCCACCCACTTGGTAGCCGATCAGCTTGCCGCGCTCGATGAAGAGGACGCGGCGCCGCTTACCCTCATCGTGCAAGATAATGTGCCCGAAAACATTGAGCCCGGTTCTGAACAGCTGGCCGATTATGTCTCCCGCCTGGCCTGGCCCCGGGAGGTTGCCGGCGTCATCTTGGCCCAAGAAATTAAGTTCCGCGATACCTCTAGCGAGGACCCCTCCCCTCGCCCGGCGCGCCTTTATTCCGGGGCACTGCGAGAGGAAGGCATCGAAACCACCTTGCTGCAGCTGCGCCCCACCGAGGAAGAGCTGGAAGCGGCCGGACCGTTCGCAGAAGATGACATCCAGCTGCGCGGCGGTCCCCAGGTGGCTCCGGGGGTCATTGCGGCCTTGCGCTATGGGCTGAACCAAGACCCGGATGAGCTAGATTAGACTGAAGTGACAATTCTCGCCTGCGACTAAGGAGCATTTTCCTACCGTGCGACGCACTACTCTCACTCGCCTGACCGCCACCCGCGCCACCGCAGCAGCGCTTCTGCTGGGCGTAGGCGTGAGCACTGCCGCTTGTTCCTCGGACGATGCCGCGCCTGCCGACGCCCCCGTGGAGACCTCCCCTGCCGGCGCCGAGTCCACCGCCCCAGAGGCGGATACCGCTGAGGAAACCAGCTCCGCCTCTAGCTTCTCTTCCACCGTTGAGTCCAGCGCGGAATCGAGCGCGACGGAGAGCTCGGGGGTGTCTGAGGGGGCGTCGGCAAGCAAGGAACCCGGCAGCGAAAAATTGGAGAAGTCGGTGGCCAAGGCCTATGACATCTTTGCTCCGGTAGCGCCCAAGGAGCTCTTCGCGCACTTCGACCGCTGCGATTCCACGGGCGGGGACGATTCCTATAACTGCTCTGGGCCGAAGGTAGGCCAGTTCCAGTTCTTCCGCTCGCACTCCAAGGCAAAGCAAACCACGCAGGTGCTTACCGAGCTGCGTAGCTCGCAGGTCATTGAGGATGATGGCGACCGCGTCGTAGGCTGGTCCACCTTGGGAACCACCGCGGTCATCACCGTGGTGGACAATAAAGAAGGCATGGTCATGCAGCAGATGATCTCCTCCGACCAAGAAGACCCAGAAGAGAAGATCCAGGAGCTGGGCCTAGCTAAGTAGGCTGGCTACTGGCAGGTTTTAATATCCTTGCCGTCCGCGAAGTCCTTCATCGTCGACACGGCTTCATCCAAGGTGGAAACTTCCGCGATGGGCATATCGCCGTGGTCGCTCGCGGCGGCCTCGGAGCAATTATCCTTCGGCGCGAGGAAGAGCTCCGCGCCCGCCTCGTGCGCCGCGGCGATTTTATGTTGGATGCCGCCAATGGGGC
This sequence comes from Corynebacterium sp. c3Ub_189, assembly GCF_039907195.1. NCBI lineage: Bacteria > Bacillati > Actinomycetota > Actinomycetes > Mycobacteriales > Corynebacteriaceae > Corynebacterium > Corynebacterium sp. c3Ub_189. The sequence continues at coordinate 9,521 of NZ_JASBOF010000017.1, forward strand.
CTACTTTGCCATCTTCCTGAATCGTGCCCGTACCGGCCACGAACTTGCCGCCGGTGAGGTCTTCCTCGTTGAGCTTATCGATGACCGCCAGGGTAAACATCATGCCGGCGGAGGGACCGCCAATATCCTGCAGGTTGTATTTGACCTTAATATCGTCTTGCGGGACCGAGAGCATGGCGATGCCCAGCATTGCCTGCCCCTTCTGCTGGGGGTTCTCCCCTAGCTCTATTTCTTCTTCTTGCTCCTTGCCGCCGCGCTTGACTGTCAGCGTGACCTTATCGCCCGGGCTTTTCTGCTTGATGACGTCTTGGACCTCGCCTGGCTCCGAGACCTCCTTGCCGTCTACTGCGGTAAGGACATCGTCCTTTTTCAGCGCGCCCTGCGCCGCGCCCTCATCCATGACTTCCGCGATGGTGATCTTCACCGGCAGGTGCAGGTAATCCATTGCCGCGACGGTTGCGGCAGACTCGGACTGGGTAAAGGCCTGCTTATTGGACTCTTCTACCTCTTTATCGCTCATGTTCTGCGGAATGACGGTATCGATGGGCACGATGGTGTCATCGGTCATCATCCAGCGGCCTAGCGCCTGCGCCAGGGTCATATTGGTGCGCACAGAGACCGTGGTCATGTTGAGGTGGCCGTCGGTGTCATAGGTTTTCGGCGCCTGGACATCGACGACCTGAGTGCCGTCGACCTCCCCCAACGTGTCCACCGTGGGACCTGGCCCCTCAGCGGCATAAGGCACGGTCAAAGACACATCAGTGCCGGGGATATGGTCAAGCGATACCAACGCACCGGTGAGGACGACGGGGATAGCACCCCAAGCAATGGTGCGGACGCGACGGCTAGCAGGAGAATTCACGGATCAATACCCTACAACCTTTGCCGTAGTGTTCGCTGTCAGCGTAGCGGGGATCATGGAAAGTAGCCGGACGGTGCCGGTAGATTAGGACGCATGAGCAACGGATTCGGTTTTTCTTTCCCCAATAACGATGACGACGATAATGACGGACGTCGTGACCAGAACCCGTTCGGCGCATTCGGCGGCGCTAATGGTGGCGGCCTGGGTGACATGCTGAACCAGTTCGGTCAGATGCTGTCCGGCATGGGCTCTTCCATGAACTCACCGGAAAACTCCGGCCCAGTCAATTACGACATGGCTAAGCGCATCGCCCTGCAGCAGATCTCGCAGTCCAAGGCGGTAAGCGCGGACGATACCAAGGCAGTGGAGGAATCCGTCCGCTTGGCGGAGCTCTGGCTTGATGACGCCACCTATTTGCCCACCGCCTCCGGCACGGCCAAGGCTTGGGATTCCAAGCAGTGGTTGGAAGAGACCATGCCGGCGTGGCAGCGCATGGTCACCCCGGTGGCAGAGCACATGAATGATGCTCAGCTGGACTCCATGCCGGAAGAGGCCCGCGAGATGATGGGCCCCATGACCAAGATGATGAACCAGATGTCTGGCATGAACTTTGGCATGCAGCTTGGCCACGCCTTGGGCGATTTGGCCTCCCAGGCGCTGACCGGCTCCGATTTCGGCCTGCCCATCGCCCCAGCCAATACTGTGGCACTATTGCCACAGACCATCCAGAAGGTCGCCCGCGAGCTTAATGTTCCTGGCCAGGAAGTGCTGGTTTATATTGCCGCCCGCGAGGCTGCCCGCCAGCGCCTGTTCAAGCACGTGCCCTGGCTGGTAGAGCGCATCGTCTCCTCCGTGGAGGAATATGCCATCGGCCTGGTTATTGATACCTCCCACCTGGAGGAAGTCACCCGCGAGCTCAACCTCGAGTCCGGCGATCCACAGGCGATCCAGGACGCGATGAGCAAATTGCAGGGCATGGACCTCTCCCCGCGCATTACCTCCAAGAACACTGCGGCCGCATCCCGCCTCGAGACCCTGTTGGCACTCGTGGAAGGCTGGGCCGAGCACGTCGTTACTGAGGCACTGGGCGAGCGCATCCCGTCGACCTCGAAGCTGACCCAGGCATGGGCACATCGCCGCAACACCGGCGGTTCCGCCGAGAACGCCTTCAGCAAGGTGGTCGGCATCGAACTTAATGCCCCGAAGGTCTCTGAGGCCGCTGAGCTATGGCGCCGCGCCACCGTCGCCGTGGGCGCGGACAAGCGCGATAAGGCCTGGGACCACCCAGACTTCCTGCCCACTGCAGAGCACCTCGATAACCCGGCCGCCTTTATCGACTCCCTGCTGGACGAAGGCCCAGATGAGGGCTTTGAAGAAGAGTTTGCCAAGCTGGAGGAAATGCTGAAGAACGGCGAGGATTCTTCTGCGGCACAGGATGACGAGTCCAAGGAGCCCGAGAATCCGGAAGGCAAGGACGAGAAGAAGGACAAGGGCAACGAGGACGAGGAGAACTAACAGCCCCAGCGCTGATAGGCCTCAAGATAGCCCTTCGCCCGCTCGGCGTGGGGCGCCCTGTCCGCCCACTGCCAAAAATCCCGCCCATGGCGCGGAATGAAGGTGTGGGTGAGCTCGTGAATGATTACTGAATCCAGCACATAGTCCGGCACGTGTTGCAGCCGGTCGCTCAGCCGAATATCCGCGGTGGAGGTAGTACAGCTACCCCACCGCGTATTTTGATTACTCACCCACCGAATAGAGCCGATGGTCGCACGACCATCTAAATACGCCGCGTTGAGCCGCCGCGCCCGTTCCTCGAGCTGGGCGTCCGTGCGGCGCCCGCTGCCCTGCTTCTTTTCCACCCGCGCCAACATGTCCGCGACTGCTTCGCTCTCATCGCGCGCGGACATCCACGCGGGAATGCGTACCTCGAGCACCCCGGATACCATGCGCGCCTGCACGGTTTTCTTCCGCTTGGCAGAGCGAATGACTTTGACCTCCGGGGGCTGCGGTGCGGTTGGCTGCGTGCTCGACATGACAGGTGATTGTACCTGTGGTGCAATGGAGACCACATACTTCGGGGGAAGGGGTTAAAGGCGTGGGGATTTCTGCCACCCAGGTGGTCTTAGCACCCGGCAGCGCAGTGTTTTGCCGCGAGGAAACGGTGATCCAATTTGGCATGGATGCCACCCGCGTTGGGGTTGCGGAAACTGGAAGCGCGCTCGCCGTCGCGACGGCTTTCAACACCGCTCGCGAGCCAATTTCCCCAGAAGAACTGTCTTACCGGCTGCGGTCAGCAGGATTAGAAGAGGCGGCGGCGCAGAGCCTGATTGAAGACGCACTGAACTATGGCATCCTCTGGCCGCACAGGGAGGCCGCCGAAAAGACAGACACCATTGTCCTCATGGGCGAATCCACCCTGGCGCACAGCCTTCGCGCGCGCCTAGAGGAGGACGGCTTCCAAGTGCGCATCCCGCTGGAGGAGGACAATGTCTTTTCCTATATCCACGACCTCGACGGCATGTATCCGGTCCTCGCCGTGGACCAGCTGCACTGCCCGCTGGATTGCGCGAATGCACTGGCGGGCACAGCAACCACGTGGGTTCCGGTATCTTTGCTGGACAATCGTGGCGTCATCGGACCGGTTCGTATCCGCGGCCAAGGCCCCTGCCCCTTGTGTGCGCACTTGGCCCGCGTTGATATGGACCCGCTTTGGAATATCATCAGCACCCAGCTCACCCGCGTGCGCCGCACGCCAGAAGCCGTGGTGCTCGATGCGGTTGCGGCGCATACGCAGGTGATCATCCGGCGGCTGATGGGGCGCTCGCTGCCGCCGGGCGCGCCAACCGCTAAGCCGCGCCCCGGGCAGCAATGGGAGATCGATGTCTACGGACACCACCAACAGCGCACCGTCATAGCGCATCCACGCTGCCCCGTATGCTTCGGCGGCAAGACCAACCTGGCTAGCTACGAACCGAACGAATAACCTCTAGCACCTGGGCACCGTAGCGCTCCAGTTTGCTCGGGCCTACGCCGGAGATGGAGAGCATCTCTGCTTCATCGGAGGGCAATTCCTCCGAAATCGCCTGCAGGGTGGCATCGGAAAAGATGACATAAGCCGGCACCTTTTCCTCACGCGCAACCTGGGAGCGCCACGAGCGCAAAGCGGCAAAGACCTCTTCATCGCCGCCGCCTTCACAATCTTCATGGCGGCCGATGACCTTTTCCGCCGGTGTTCCCAGCGGGCCGGAGCACACGCGGCAGCGTTTCGGGCGGCGCGAGCGAGACCCACTGCCGGAGGCATCTTCGGCCGCCGGAACGATGCCATCGAGAAAGCGGGTGCGCTCGCGCGAAGCCCGTGAGCCGGTAGTCTTCGCCAGCGCCCACGACAGCGCGAGGTGCTCACGGGCGCGGGTAATGCCGACGTAAAACAGGCGGCGCTCCTCTTCTACCTGTTCGTCGCCGGCCTTGATGGCATGGTTGATGGGCATAAGCTTTTCCGTTAGCCCCACGAGGAATACCGCATCCCATTCCAAGCCCTTGGCGGCGTGCACGGTAGCCAGCGTCACGCCTTCCATGGCTGGGGCCTGCTTATCGGTAGAGCGCCGGCGCAACTCCCCCAGCACCCCGTTGAGATCGATGCCAGGAGTTGATTCCACAATCTTTTCAATGAGCCCAACCAGTGCGTTGAGGGACTGCCAGCGCTCGCGGGCCTGGGCGCCCTGCGGCTCGGTGGAACTCAAGCCCAGCTCGACAAACGCGGCCCGGGCAATCGCCACCGGATCATCCGGCAGGTCCTCGCGGCGGGTCGCGGCGATAAGCACGCGGATAGCCTCCAGGATTTCCGGGCGGCGGAAAAAGCCCTCGCCGCCGCGGACTTGGTAGACCACTCCGGCGTCGGCAAGCGCCTGCTCAAACTGCTCCGACTGGGCATTGATGCGATAAAGGATGGCAATCTCGGAGGCCGGCACACCCTGATCCAGCAGAGTAAGGACCTGGCCGGCCACCTCCTGGGCCTCAATTTCTTCGGACTCATAGGCCTTGAAGGTGGGCTCTGGGCCGGGCTCGCGCATGCCCTGCAGCTCCAAGCGCGTGCCCGCCGCGCGGCCGGTGGCCTTGCCAATGACCCGGTTGGCCAGGTCCGTTACCTGCGACGTAGAGCGATAGTCGCGCTGCAGCTTGACCACGGTGCCATCCGGGTACGTGCGGGAGAAATTGAGCAGGTAGTCCGGGGAGGCACCGTTGAAGGAATAGATGGTCTGGTTGGCATCGCCCACCACGGTAAGGTCATCGCGCTCGCCCAACCACGCGTTGAGCACCCGCTGCTGCAGCGGGGTAACATCCTGGTACTCATCGACGACAAAGGTGCGGTACTGCTCGCGGAAGGTCTCCGCAATCGCCGGCACATTCTCGATGGCACCCGCGATGTGCATGAGCAGGTCATCGAAGTCCAAGTGCATCATGTCCGGCGTGGCCTTGGACTGCTCATAGCGGCGGAAGGCCTCTGCCACCTTGGCCGGATCGGCCGGCGCACTGCGGTCCGTATTGGCGATCACGGACTCATAATCCTCGGCGCTGACCAACGCAGACTTAGCCCATTCAATCTCCGCCAGGACGTCTCGAATCATGTCCTTGGAATTATCCAGCCCCACCGAACGCACCGCGCGGGCAACCAGGGGGAATTTATTATCCAGCAGCTGCCACGGAAGGTCTCCTGCTACCTGCGGCCAGAAATACTTCAACTGGCGGCGCGCCGCCGCGTGGAAAGTCTGCGCCTGCACGCCGGCCACGCCCATGGTGCGCAGGCGATCGCGCATTTCTCCAGCCGCCCGTGCCGTAAAGGTCACCGCAAGCACGCGCTGCGGGCTCACAAAGCCTTGGTCGACCAAGTTGGCAATGCGATAGGTAATAGTGCGGGTCTTGCCCGTACCCGCGCCGGCCAAGATGCACACGGGCCCGCGCGGCGCCGTGGCCGCGCGCAGCTGATCTTCATCCAGCAGGGACAAATCCGGCTTAGTCACCGTGATACCACTCCATAATCATCGTGTGTGCAATTGAACCCGGGCGAGGAAGCTTAAGCTCAGGCAGCTCGGCGCGCTCCACCCACCGGATTTCTTCCAATTCCCCATCAGTATGGCAGGTGGGGTGGACATCAGCCGTGCGCGCGCAAAAGCCCAGCATAAGGGAGCCACTCGGTGGCCACGCCTGCGAGCCCCAATAGCGAATATCGTCCACCCTGCGTCCGGTTTCTTCCAAGGCCTCGCGTGCAAAAGCAGCCTCGGCGGTCTCGCCCGGCTCAACGTAGCCGGCGATGAGAGAAAAGAAGCTAGTGCGGCGGCGATTGCGCGCCAGCAAAATCCGGTCGGTGCCGCTGAGGCGAATAAGCCCGATGACGGCAGGATCTAGGCGTGGGAAAACCATTCGGCGCTCGTCCACAGGATCGCGCCCAACGATTCCCGGTGCTGGGTAGTCCAGTTTGTGACCGGTGCGCGGATCAAAGCGCTGCTCGCGCCGGTTGCGGATCAGCGCAATGGCTTGCAAAATCACTGGCTGGTCCGCAAAGAACGTTGCGCTTTCCAGCCGGCCCAGCTCGCTAGCACCGTCTTCCGGATACGCGCACGCCTGCAGGGTACCTAGGTCCACTACTGCGTGCTTGCCGACGCCCCCGGGAACCTTCTCCACCAGCACCGGTTCCCCCGCTGCCGTAACCGGAACCTGGCCGTGAGGGGTTACTGGGAGGAACATTTAATCCTCATCATCATCGTCCATGACCTCGATGGGCTGTTCCATCTCATGCTTGATGTAGAGCAGGCGATCACCCGGCTTCAGCGCGGAGGCATCCGCGGTATCCACGCGGTGCAGCTCGTTATTGCGCAGGACAGCCAGCACGATATCTGCCAGGTGGCGTGGGTTGGAGCCCACCTCGAATTCGCGCACGGCGCGCTCGGCTACGGAGAAACCTTCGTTGGGTGAGAGCAGGTCTTCCATCATCTCCACCACCGTCGGGGTGACGGTGGCCAGGCCTAGCAGTCGGCCGGCCGTCTCAGCGGAGGTGACCACGGAATCTGCACCGGATTGGAGCAACAGGTGACGGTTTTCGGACTCGCGCACCGACGCCACGATCTTGGCCTTGGGCGCAAGCTCTCGCACGGAGAGGCAGCACAGCACCGCGGTATCGTCCGTAGATGGGGTAACGACGATGGAGCTGGCGTGCTCTACCCCAGCGATCTTTAGCACGTCCTGCTTGGTGCCGGAACCAAAGATGGTGACCAATCCGTGGTGCTCGGCGTGAGCGAGGGACGCACGGTTGGTATCGATGACCACGATCTGGGAGGACGGAACATCATCGGCCAGCAGCGCGGCCACGGCTCCGGCACCCTTGGTGCCATAACCGATAACGACGGTGTGGTTACGCAATTGCTTTCTCCAGTTCTGGATTTGGAAAGTACGGCGGGCCTTATCCGTCAACACGGACAAGGTCGCGCCAACCAATAAAACAAGGAAGATCAGGCGGGCAGGGGTAATAAGCACTAAGTTAATGAGCCTGGCCTGCGGGGACACGGGCACGATATCGCCGTAACCCACAGTGGTCAGCGACACCGCCGCATAGTAGGCGGAGTCCAATAACGACATGTCCTCGCTATACCCACCGCCGTCCACATAGACCACGATGGTCACGAAGACAACGATGCCAAAAGCCCACAGCACACGCTTGCCCAGCTGACGCCACGGGCTGGAATTTTCATCCCTCGGCACCGTAATGACATCAATGAGCGCGTGATCCGGCTGCGAGGACAGCTCGACCTGCGGCAAGAAGCGACTTCTAAAGCGTGACTTCATTGCCTGCGCACGTTTTTTGCCCACTAGCCCAGCCTTCTTTTCTGATCTCGAATGATTGCTCAAGAGATTGCGCGCTTACGCAACCGCCCACATACCTTAGCCCTTGTGGTGCTCAACTGACGATTCAAGGAGTTTCTTCAGCTCTTCCCCACGCGGCAGGCGGGCAGGCTCGAAGGTATAGCCATCGTGCACATAATAGAACGCGGCACGAATCTTTTCCCCGCCGTGGATGCGGCGCCATGCCTCTGCATACACCGCTAGCTGTATCTTGGCAGCATCCATAGCCTCTCCCTGGGGTGGGCGGCCCGTCTTCCAGTCCACCACCATCCAGGTGCCATCCTCCAAGCGGAATACCGCATCCATGCGCCCGCGCACCACGGACTCACCGATGGTGATCTCAAAGGGCGCTTCCACGTGCTCCGGTTGACGCTCGGCCCACTCGGAGTTCAGGAAGGCTTCCTTGAGCTCTTCCAAATCGAAGTCCTCCGGTTCATCGATTCCCGGAAGTTCTTCCTCGCCCAATAGCGCCGGGTTGCCAAAGCGGTCCTCCAACCACGCGTGGAAGGCGGTACCGCGCTTGGCGTAGGAATTCGGCTTAAACGGCACGGGGCGGCGTTGCCTACGGGCAAACTGAAGCGGGTCTGCCCGCAGCGCAACCATGTCCGAGGCGGTCAGCTCGCTGGGTAGCTCAACGTCTACCACCGGCTGTTGCAGGGCCTTGTACTCCTCAATGAGCGCGCCAGCTTCTTGCTCCCATAACTCAAAGGTTTCACCCCGGCTCAAATCTGGGAGTTCCTCCATTGCTGCAAGGACTAGGTCCGCACCGGCGACTGCCTCTGGGCTAGCCTCAAGCGCTGGGAATTGTGCGCTCTCCCCAAAATCATCCTCGGAAGGCTCGTCGGGGACGGACCACTCCACCACGTACTGCGGGAATTGCTCTTTCAGGCGCTCTAGGTATTCATAGGGAACCTTCTTGTTCTTTCCATTGGCGTTATTGGTGCCCGAGCCGGTAACGGTCAGGGTAGATTCGGTACGCGTCAGCGCCACATAAAAAAGGCGCGCCGATTCTTCCGCCTTGATGGCGCTATCTGCTTTCTTAAACTCCTCGCACGCGTTTTGGAAATGCGAGCGCTTTTGGGCATCCTCCGGGACCTCAATATAGTCATCGTTTCCCGGGACCTTATCGATCCTGGACAGGAAGGTCTCTGCTTGTGCGCTATAGCTAGACGAATCCGCATGCACCACGCAGACGTGTTCCCATTCCAAGCCCTTGGCCTTGTGCGCGGTCATAATCTGCACGCGGTCAGTGGCGGCGGGAACCTCGCCGAGGTCTAGGCCATCTTCCTTTTCGAGCGCTAACGCAAAGTAATCCAAGAGCGCATACAAGGAATCACCGTGGAAGCCTGCGACGATATCGGCAAATTTATCCAGATGTGTCGCGCCCCCTGCGCTTCCACGAGCTAGTACCTCGGTGCGGATATTAAACAATGCTTCAATATCGGCGAAGATGTCCACCAGCGGTTTGGAAAGAGAATAAGTGCGCAGGTGTCGCAGTTTGGCAGAAACCTCTTCCATACGGGCGAGGCCTTGCGGGGTATAGCGGTCTCTTTCACCCAAATCTGCCAGGGCGTCAGCAAGGCCGACGCGCTGATCCGGCTCCTCAGCGGTGACATCTTCCAGCTGCGCACGCAAGTATTCTTCCGGGTCCATCCCCGGCTCCCAGCGCAAGCGCTCCTCCCTCGCGCCGGCCAGGTTTCGTTGGCGGGAAGCGAGCGCTTGAATATCACTGATTCCCAGGCCACAAATCGGCCCTGCCAGCACCCGCACTGCCGCAGGCAAGTCTTCTGGGCGCACGAGCATGGTGGCAATAGCTACGAGGTCCTGGATTTCTGGCTGCCACAGCAGGCCACCGAGACCGATGATTTCATTGGGTACGCCCGCTTTGTCGAGGGCCGCAGCGATGGGTGCGGAGTGCCTATTTTTGCGCACCAAAACCGCCGCGCTGAAGGTATCTCCCTCGCGCTTTTCCCACTGCTCTTTCAGGTACTCGGCAACGAATTCACGCTCGCGAACCTCGCTGTCGAAGTACGCCAACTGGATATCGCCTTCGCCCTTATGCGGGGCGGCAGACAGCTCGTCCACGGGACGTTCAACGCCTTCGAATACTCCCTCCGCCACTGAGTTAGCCAAATCCAGCGCACCAGAGGGGTTGCGCCAAGAGGTGGTCAACTGGTCTTTCGGGGCGGGTGTGCCCGGCGCGACTGGGAAGTCTTCCACGAAGGCAGTGAGGTTTTCAGAGGTAGCACCACGCCACCCGTAGATGGCCTGCATTGGATCGCCCACGGCCGTAACCGACAGGTCCTCTTGGTCCCCTCCGAACAGGCTGCGTAGAAGCACGCGCTGGGCATAGGAGGTGTCTTGGTACTCGTCTAGCATGACGACCTTATAGCGCTGGGACTGCTGCTTTCCCACCACAGGATGGTCGCGCGCGACGCGGGCGGCGACGGCCATTTGCTCGCCAAAGGTGATGACTTGTCGCTCGGATTGTTCCTTTTTCAGGGCCTCCAGCAGCGGCACGTACTGCACGCGGCGTTCCTGTGTTTGGATATATTCCAGCAGCGTCTTTGAGTATTCGGGACCATTCTTTTGGGATTTATCGAGGTTATCGATGTCCGCCCGAAAATCGCGGGCATGCTGGGCGATGTGACTCGTGTCCTTGAGCCCGTTATCGATGTCCTGGCTGAATTTCAGCAAGGTCTCGGTAATCGTGGCTAGGGCACGATCGTCTTCCAGCTGGCCGGTGTAATTGCGCACCACATCGTAGGCCAAGGAATAGCGCTCGGCCTCGGTGATGATGCGTGCGGTGGGCTCTACTGGAACCAAGAGCCCGTATTCGCGAACGAGTTCTCCCGCGTAGGAGTCATAGGTGGCTACCTTCGGCGCAATGTTTTCTAGCGCTTCTGCCACCTCACCGCCTGGTGGGATTAGGCCGGAATCGCGCAATTTAATCAGCTGCCGGCGGATGCGCTGCTCCAGCTGCTGCGCGGCCTTACGGGTGAAGGTCAGGCCGAGAACCTGCTCCGGGCGCACATAGCCATTGGCTACAAGATAGACCACGCGCGAGGCCATGGTTTCTGTCTTGCCGGCACCAGCACCGGCAACCACGAGTTTGGGGCTAAATGGGCCTTCGATGACGTGGGCTTGTTCCTCGGTAGGCGGAAAGTCCTTGCCCAAGGCTGCAGCGATCTGCTGTGGGGAAAAATTGCTCTTAGGCATCGGTGGTTATCCTTCCTTCTTCCTGCACGGGGCAGATAGAGCGAATTGGGCATTTATCGCAGTCTTTATTGGTGCGCGCAGTGATGCGCGGGCCACGCATCTCCTCCACCAGCGGGGGCAGAAGTGCAGCAAATTCTTCCAGGACCTCCGGCGACTTATCGCTTTGCCAAATCTCACCAATCTTTTTGGTGGTCACCCCCGGATACACCAGCACACCGCCCTGGCGCGGCATGCCTTCGCCGTCGTGAACCTGGTGGCCGTCAAATGCGCCGTGGGCAAGCGCGAGCTGATAGGTCATCAGCTGCACATGGTCTTCGCCTTCCTTCTTAGCCGGCGTGCTTCTACCTGTCTTGAGGTCCACCACCAAGTAATTGCCCTCTTCATCGCGAAGCAGACGGTCCATATAGCCGCCGATGCGCACCTCCTCGCTGACGCGTACGCCTACGGGGATTTCCACACCGGCAAGCTCTTGATTGACCTCGGATTGGCGCGCCCATTCCCGGGCGCGGTCCAACAGGGTGGAAAACTCATCGAGCTTGAATCGCAATTGCCACTGCGGTACATCCTGAATGCGCTCGAAAGCCTCCATCACCAATAGCTTGGCCTTTTCCGCGTCCATGCCGCGGCCAAGGGCTTCAAAGAAGGCGTGCGCCAACGTACCGCGGAGCAGGTGTTCCTCGGTGCTTGGGTCCTCGGCCACATTGCCGAGCACGGCCTTGAGCGGACAGTTGAGCAGTGCTTCCACACGGGAAGGCGACAAACTACCGCTGGTATGCAGCGGCAGTTCAGCCGCAACGGAGCGCGCAGACCACCACTGCTCCGGGTGGGCGCCAGGGATATCGGCTGCCGCTAACCGAGCGAGCTGGCGCGCTGCTTGTTTGCGCTCAACCTCACCGGATTCCGGATTGGTAACTACGCGGCGCAATTGTGCGACAAAGGCCGGCACGGACAGCACCGCCACATCAAGGGGATCCACTTCGAGCCCATCGCGCAATGACACGGGTGCGGGTTCGGGCACATCGAGGCCCAGTTCGCGCGGGAGTTGGGTGCGGCGCAGCGCCCGCTTTGCTTGCCGACGCGCAGCTTGACCGGGCACGTCCACGCCTCGGCCAGCGAATTCGCTGATGAAGCGCGAAGGCTCAGAGACCGTATCGCCCTCCGGGTTTTCCACGGCGGCAATGAGCAGGCGCTGTCGGTGGCGCGTGGTAGCGACGTGGAAGAGACGTCGCTCCTCTGCCAAGCGGGAGGCAACGTGGCTGACGGGGGTATCGGGATCAATATCGTGGTCGAGGAGATCGATGAGATCTTCTTGCCCAAAGATGGAGCCGGTCTCCCCTAGCGAAGGCCAGCTTCCTTCCTGTGCGCCGGCCACGATGACGGTATCCCATTCGCGGCCCACGGCGCCGTGTGCAGTCAGGATCTCTACTGCCTGCGGAATGGCGGTGCGGCGGTCACGTACACCGGTGGGAAGTTCCTGTTCGGTGATATGCGTCAGGAAGGCGCGCAGCGAAGAATCAGGGCGGCGCTCGACGTAGTCGCCTGCGGCGTCAAAAAGCGCCATCATTGCGTCCAAGTCGCGGTCGGCCTGCGAGCCGGTCGCGCCGCCGCGCAGCGCCGACGCCTGCAGGCGGTTATCGAGCTCAGTTGCGCTCCACACGGCCCAGAGGACCTCCTCCACGGAGGCCCCGGAGGCGAGTGCATCCCTGCCGGCGCTTAGAACCGCGCGTACACGCTCCAGAATGGAGTATTCGCGCCCAGTGAGTTGTCCATTGAAATCTGGGAGCTCGCCATAGAGAAGGCCGCGGAGGCTATCGATGCCCCGGGTGGTGGAATCCCAGCGGCGCAATCCACGGATCAGGCGGCGCAGGGTGACGGGATCGGCGCCGCCCACGGGCCCGGTGAGCAATTCTTCCAACTCCGAGTTAGAAAGTTCTTCCTCCAAGGCGCGCAGGGCGAGCAGCACGGCGGAGACCAAGCGCTGTTCGGCCAAGACGACGTCGGTAGGGCTAATGTGCACGGGCACGCCGGCGGCCAAGAGGGTGCGGCGCATCTGCCCGATATCACCGGTTGAACGAACAATGACGGCGATATCGCGCCAGGGCACGCCGTCTTCTAAGTGGCGGCGGCGCACGGTATTAGCTACGACGTCACGCAACCTGCCGTCCGAATCCACGATGGAAATGCACGCCGGAGCGGGTGTGCGGTGAGGCTCGGTGAGCTCGATGTCGTGGTCAGCTGGGAAGTCCCGCAGGAAACGCGAACTAGCACCACGGAAGGCAAAGACGGATTGATCGGCATCGCCGCCTACCACCACGAGATCCGCCTGCGGGGCCATTTCGCGAATAAGCTTGCCGGCAGTGGGATCGAGCAATTGCGCATCATCGATGATGATGGTGTGGAAGGGGTGCTCGCGCAATAGCTGGGGGCGCTGAAGAACCGCGGTAACCAATTCCGCAGCGGAATAGGAATGGGCGCGGGAAAGGAGCTGCACGCGTTCGTACTCGCGCAGGAATTCACCCGCCGCGGACCACATGGGGCGGCCGTGCTCGGCACCGAGGCGCTCTAGGTCGCCCGGGCCCAGGCCGCGTTCAATGGAACGCAAAAGGAAATCGCGCAGCTGCCGGGCGAAGCCCACATATTCCAGCGCGGGCCGCATCTCCGCGGGCCACGATCCATGTCCGTCTTCTGCTTGGCCAGTAAGCAGCTCGCGGATGACGGCGTCCTGCTCGGCACCGGTAATAAGTCGCAGCTCCTCCTCGGCCGTTGTGCGCAGCAACGCGAATGCTAGGGAGTGTACGGAACGCACCATGGAGGTCTGTGCGGCGTAATCCTCGAGGCGCTCAGAGAGCTCGCGGCGCAGCCGGGCGCCGGATTCCTTCGAGGGAGCGATAACGAGGATGCCGGAGGGATCCGCGCCGGTCTCCCGGGCTTTATCCAAGGCATGAATGACGGTATCGATAAGGAAGCTGGACACACCGGTGCCAGCGGCACCGGTTACCTTCCAGGTACCGGATTCGGGCAGGTCAACAGGCCAACTGCGGGTCGTGGCGGACTGGGGACGGGAAACGAGGCGCACCTGCGGGGACGGTGGAAGGACCACTCCCGCACGCGCGGTGGAATGGGGGTCGTAACTCACCGCTCCAGTATGGCAGATGCCCGCGACACCAGATGCTGCTCCACCCGCTCAATGTGCGAACGCGTGTTTGAACGCGAGGCGGGGTGCAGGTCATTGATGTGTCGGCGATACGACACCGCGCGCAAAAGCAACTCCGGCATACCGGGTACGTGACTAAAGCGCTGGCAAATCCCATCATCAACCGCTTGGGCAATGAGCCCATCCACAATAACCAAAGCGGCGGTCCAGCCGGCTGGGCGTGGGGATTCGCTCGGCACAATGTCCACAATGCCCGGCGGATTGGAGCCGTGGTAAACCGTGGTGGTAAGAAGAGCGGTGTGGGCGGGGATAAGGGGGACGTCGGCAAGCAGGGCTGGGCTATAAGCCTCGCCCGTCTCCTCCCAGGCGGCGCGCTCTGCGCGAGCGAAGGCATCGCTGCGCTGCCCGTTGGGAAGGGGCACCTCGGCCAGAGCTGCATCCAAGCGCAACGCCATCTGCGCGGTTTCATCAATACGCCCGCGAACATGGCCCGGAATAAACTGGGTAGCCTTCCACCCAGCGGCCGTGTGCCGGCCATCGCTAGACAGTACCGGCCGGGAAACGCGGGCCCCTTGCACGCTGAGGCGCTCGCGCACCTTAGCGGACCAGGCGGCAAACGGACCGGCCTGCGAATAGACCACGTCGCCCACCTTGATGCCGTTATCCCACACCGGGCCCAATTGGTCGCCCTGCGCGCGGCGGGTACCGGTGGCACCGGTTTCCGCGTGGAAGGCGCTTAAAACATGCTCTGGGGGAAGCGGCATCCTTAACTCCTATTCGGGTTGGTGGGGATCCTTATTATCCGGATTCGGATAAGGCCACGGGTTTGGTGAGCAGGTCACGTCCTCATCAGGATAGACCTCGTTGGGCTTGCGATCGTGCAATTTTTTGTTGTTAAGGTCCAAGGTCTGCTGCATCATGACCGGCGCTAGCTTGCCTTGGCCGCCACACGGCTGGTGGGCCGCATAGCCAATGGCATGGCCCAACTCGTGGTTGATGACGTACTGGCGGTAGTTGCCCATATCGCCCTCAAAAGGCGTGGCACCGCGCACCCAACGTGCCTCATTGATGATCGTGGTGGACTCGCCCGTAATGGTGGTGTGGCAGGAGGTTTCCGTTTCAATCTTCTCGCCGCAGCGCTCTGCGGCGGTGCCCAGGGAGGTCAGCTGGATGCGGGTATCCGGTTCCGCGTCGGCCGCCACGTGCTCGAACTCAAAGTCCTTCTGTGCGGTCCAGCCGCGCGGGTCAGACAAGGTGGCCTCGACCATGGCGGCAAATGACTCATCGCCGCCATACGGTGCGGTATTAAGGCCATCTTCTACCTCGATGGAATAGCGCACCTTTTGCTTGCCGCCCTTACCCGTGACGGCGCCAGGCTCACCTACCTCGTGGAAGGTGCCCTTGCCCTGCTTGGTATAGGAGCCACCGGGCGGCATCTCGCTGATTTCCCGCTTGACCGCTGCGGCATCGGCAGGATCAGGGCCTACCTTTTCCGTACTCGTTGGGGCAGGCGCGCTAGTGCCTTCCGCCTCTTCTTCAGAGGAATTTCCGGTAGCAATATCGACGATGAACCAAATGGTCAGCGCGATCATGAGGGGGATAGCCACCACGCGCCACCAGCCATATTGACGCGCAAACCGGACCACCGCATTGGGGTGGTCCGGCGTATGGCCCTGGCTCCGATGAGCGTGGCGAGTCTCCCTTTTTTCCATGGGGCCTTAGGTTACCCGTTTGTATTTAAAAAAGCTGAATCAGCAGCCCTATGCGCTCGCCTTAGACTCCGGCGAATCCCACGGCGTGCTTCTTGGCAATGCCGACCTCGACGTAGACCACGCGGTCAGTGCGCACGAGGTACTTGCGGCCCTTGTCATCTTCCAATTCCAGGGTGGAGTTATCCGCCAGGGCACTGTTGATCTTCTGCGTCAGCTCGGCCTGGTCACCTGCAGCGCTAATGACCAGCTCGCGAGCGGTATCCGCGAAGCCAAACTTGATATCCATGAAGATTCCTCCTCTAACTAGAGTTTTATTGTCAATGGCCCCACTATAACCATCCCGGCTACTATCAAGGTGTGTCTGACATAAAATCCCAGCCACCGAGCTTCGCGGAACTCGGCGTTGCGGCCGAAATCTGCGATGGTCTCGCCACTCGTGGCATCACGCGTACTTTTGCAATCCAGGAATTAACCCTGCCCATCGCGCTATCCGGCCAGGACTTGATTGGCCAAGCGCGCACCGGCATGGGCAAGACCTATGGCTTTGGCGTGCCGCTTTTGGACCGCGTCTTTGATGATGCCGATATCGACGAGCTCGATGGCACCCCGCGCGCCCTCGTGGTGGTCCCCACCCGCGAGCTTGCCCAGCAGGTCACCGAGGACCTGCAGGTGGCTGCCGCTCACCTGCCCGTGCGCTTAGCCTCCATTTACGGCGGCCGTCCCTACGAGGAACAGATCAAAAAGCTCAACAAGGGCGTCGATGTCATCATCGGCACGCCTGGCCGCTTGATCGATCTCCACGAACGCGGAAATCTGCAGCTCGATCGCGTGGCTATCTTGGTGCTCGATGAGGCCGACGAGATGCTGGATCTGGGCTTTTTACCCTCGGTGGAGGCCATCCTCAAGGCACTCGATGGCAATGCGCACCAGACCATGCTCTTTTCCGCCACGATGCCGGGCGCGATTTTGACGCTTGCCCGCCGTTTTATGGAAAAACCCATCCATATCCGTGCCGAATCCGGCGAGCAGGAATTCACCCATTCCTCCACCCGCAAGGTCACCTTCCAAGCCCACCGCATGGATAAGGTTGCCGTTGTCGCCCACGCCCTGCAGGCCGCCGACCGCGGACGCACCATCATCTTCGCTCGCACCAAACGCGCGGCCGCCCAGCTGGCCGATGACCTAGCCCGGCGCGGCTTCCACGTGGGCGCGGTCCACGGCGATCTGGGGCAAAAGTCGCGCGAGAAGTCGCTCCATGCTTTTCGCACCGGCCAGGTGGATATCTTGGTCGCCACTGATATTGCCGCCCGCGGCATCGACGTTGATGATGTCACCCACGTCATCAACTATCAGGTTCCGGATGATCCGATGACCTTTGTCCATCGCATCGGCCGCACGGGTCGCGCCGGCCATACTGGCACCGCTATCACCATGGTGGGCTATGATGAGCTGGGCAAATGGCAGGTTATTAATGATGAGCTGGATCTGGGTGAGCCGAATCCACCACAATGGTTCTCCACGTCCCCAGAGCTAGCCCAGGCTCTAGACATCCCCGCGGAGGTAGAGGAAACTGTCGGCCCTGAGACCAAGGTCGTGGGCCAGGTGCCTGTCCGCGAAAAATCCCCCACCCGTACCACCGCGCGCCGCGGCAGCTCCCGGCGCCGGCGAGGAGGCCGCCGATGACTAAAGCTCCCATTTTGCGCTCGACGCCCACCGATTGGAAGGCTACCGGCGTTATTGCCGTGGTCTGCGCCATCGCGGTCGGCGGCGCAGCTATCACCGCCAATATTAATCAAGCGCATCTCAGCCAAGCGGCCGTTCCTGGGGATGAGGATGCACCCGCGCTTGCCGACGTCCCCGAGGCACTCCACGAGTCCTTCAGCCTCCCCAACGAACCAGTACCCGGCCAATACCGGGCGGTTTCAGCACACGGCCTGACCATCACGCACGCCGATCACACGCTCACCGCCACCAATCCGGACGGCTCCGAGGCGTGGACTTAT
This sequence comes from Corynebacterium sp. c3Ub_189, assembly GCF_039907195.1. Taxonomy (NCBI): domain Bacteria; kingdom Bacillati; phylum Actinomycetota; class Actinomycetes; order Mycobacteriales; family Corynebacteriaceae; genus Corynebacterium; species Corynebacterium sp. c3Ub_189. The sequence goes on from NZ_JASBOF010000017.1 coordinate 27,365, forward strand.
GAGCGCACAGACGCGGATCTGTGCTCGCTTTCTACTGCATGGGGCAAGATCGTGGCATCGTATAAGACCGGTGTGGGCTGCGGGGATACCGTGGCGATTGAGGCTGCGACCGGTGAGTATGACAGCACCCGCAGCGCCGTCAGCTCGGAAAATGTAGTACCCGTTTCCTCCAATGACCGGGTAGGAACGGTCTCCACCGACCGCATCGATCTGTGGCGCTCCGATATGGTGCGCACGGTGGAATACGGTGATGTGGAGGCTAAACAGGAGCCGGACAAGCAACCGCATGAAGAATGCACCATTAGCTCCGCCCTTACCCGTACCGAGAATTTGGCACTGACCGAGTCCTGCCCCGATAAGCCGGACACCACCTGGCTGCGCTTCCAGGACACCACCCCTGATGATTCCCGTGAGCCCGATATCGCTGCCGATGTGGACATAGCCGCCGACGGCGCCCGGCTTGTCGCTGTGGGGCAAAAGGCCGCCGCCGTCTACCGTCCAGGCCCGAATCCCACGATCGAGTCCTATGACAATAAGGGCGAAAAGCTGGACTCTACTTCGGCAGAGCCCTCTCCAGATATTGACGCAGGTGCTTCCCCATTCGCCCCGGCAACCGCGGACCTGCCACACCATATGACCTGGTTTGATGGCTCCCGCCTCTACCTCTTCAAGCCGAGCGACCTCGCAGTGGATCACGTGGTAGACGATGCCATCGGCACCCCCATCGCCGTCGACGAGCACATGTTGGTACCTACCCAAGAAGGCATTGCTGTCATGGATTGGTCCACCGGCAAAACTCTGCGAACCATCCCGGTTGATCGCGGCAGCTACCGCGGTCCCGTTTACCTCACCTTGGCGGGCGACACCATCGTGGAAACCCGCGGCGATCAGGTCGTGGGCCTAAGCGCCGATTAGCCACCTCAGCTACAGAAAGGTCCGCGCCTTCCGGATTTATCCGGGGCGCGGCCCTTGTGTGCGTGGCAGCGATTTTAGAAGTTTGTTGCCGCCCACTCCGTGGAAGCGCGGACGAACATCAGCAGGAAGATGACTACGGCGGCGCTCACCAAGGTGACCGCACCAAGTAGCGGCGATCCGCCGCTAAACATCTGGAAGGAGCTCGCTGCCAAGATGAGCTCCACCAAAATAATGGCTCCCCTACCCCAGCGCTTTCCCTTAACCATGGCCCAAGCACCGACAATGACAAAGCCAAAGACAATAAAGATAAATAGTGCGGTGCCCAGCCCCACAAAGCTCCCGGAGCCCGAGTCCGACACCATGGATTCATTTTCTGCGCCGGTCGCCTCGCGCACAATCAGGAAGATACCGAAGCAGATCACGGCGATGGACTGAACCACGGCGAGCGCTGCGGCCACCAGGACCGGCTGTGGCGCGCCCTGCTGGGTCTTCGCTTCACGCGCCGGCTGCGCCGAGGTCGCACTTTGCTTTTTGTTTACCTGCTTTTTCTTCTGCTTAGACACAAACCCACAGTCTACTCACCGGTCAAGGGCATTTCCTTGTGCGCCACTCAGGTTTCGCGGGGGCAGGGGTTAGCCGGGTAGATTTGACGCCTCTTCAGTCACCGCACTCAATGATTTTTGGACAATACGCCAGTTCAGCGCGTTTCTCACAGGCTTCTTTCAACTTGATCGTGAACCCAAATGACCCCCACACCAGTTTCATTCAAGTGAGGTTGACCACAATTTTGCCTCTACCCCTAGCGGAGTCTGAGTAAACATGTCATGATTCTGGGGTAGCAAAAAGAAAGAGGACGTAAACCTCTTCTTAACTTGAAGGAAACTTCAAGCAACCACAATGTGAACCATTGGCGGCGGCGACGCTGGCCCGACCTCGAGACCGGGCCCCACTGCACGCAGACCAGTTCACACAACCACCCACCCTGGCATTGGTTGCTTTTCATTTTCGTGAAAAGCGCTTGTGCTTACTGCTGTCGAATTTTTGTTAGGAGATATCAATCATGGATTGGCGCCACGAAGCTGTTTGCCGCGACGAAGACCCCGAGCTGTTCTTCCCAGTAGGCAATTCTGGTCCTGCACTTACCCAAATCGCTAAGGCCAAGCTGGTCTGCAACCGCTGCCCTGTTGCCTCTTCCTGCCTGAAGTGGGCACTGGAATCCGGCCTGGACGCCGGCGTCTGGGGCGGCCTATCTGAAGAAGAGCGCCGCGCCCTCAAGCGTCGCCGCAACCGCGGCCGTGGCCGCGCTCGCGTTTCCGCTTAATAAGCAGCCCCCAATTTTCGTTTCGGCGCCCTTAGCCGCTACAGTTGAATAGAGTTCAGATACCCTCAACGAAGGAGTGCGCAATGAGCAAGCGTGGTCGCAAGCGCAAGGATCGCCGCAAGAAGTCCGCTAATCACGGCAAGCGTCCTGGCGCATAACGCACAGCATTACTCAAAGCCCGGTTCCCTCGGTCACTTCGACCGTAGAACCGGGCTTTTGCTATGTCAGACGCACATCGGTGTCGTCTCCCAGCTCCCCGCTTGACCTCTCCGTGCCTTAAGTCGAATGTGATCGGGCCGAATTGAACACATTGGGGTCTCAATTCGGCCCTTCCACCCTCAATTCGGCCCGATCAGTATGGACTCAAGCAAAAAGTTGGAAGATCATGAGACCAGACCCCACCACAGCGGGTGAGCAACAGTGCCTACCACGCCGTTTCGATGCGGGTAATCTCTACCGAAATGCGGCGGCGCAGCGCCTGCGGCGCCTTGGCCTGGCCGTTACAGCAATTACGCACCAGGGAGCGGATAATCTCCTCGCTCTCGAGGCGCTGTTGACAGAAATCGCACTGGGCGATGTGCTCGCGGATGGCGAGTGCGCGGGCATAGGTGGTGGATTCATCGAGAAGCTCGCACAGGAGGGCCTGTACCTCTGGGGAGCTACACGCACCACAGTTGTGTTCCGTTGCGCGGTCCATTACTTCTCCTCCATGTCTGGGTGTTCTAATCCAATGCCTTGTTCTCGTGCCACGTCTTTCAACGCTTTCCGGAGCAATTTTCTTCCCCGATGCAAGCGAGACATCACGGTACCTAGCGGAGTATCCATGATCTCTGCAATCTCCTTATAGGCAAGGCCTTCAACATCCGCGTAGTACACCACCATCCGGTAGTCATCGGGCAGGTCATTCATGGCCTCTGAAATGGTGGCGTCCGGCATGTCCTTAAGCGCTGATACCTCTGCGGATTCCAGGCCAGTGGAATCGTGCCCAGCAGTGGTATAGAGCTGAAAATCGCTCAGTTCATCGGCCGAAGACTCCGTGGGCCGGCGCTTCGCCTTGCGGTAGGAGTTGATGTAGTTATTGGTCATGATGCGATACAGCCAAGCCTTAAGGTTTGTACCTTGCTTGAAGGAATGGAAAGACTTATAGGCCTTGAGGTAGGTCTCCTGCACGAGATCCTCAGCATCTTGCGGGTTGCGCGTCATGCGCAGGGCACCGCCGTAGAGCTGGTCTAGCAGGGGCAGCGCTTCCGCTTCGAAGCGGCGCTGCAGCTCCTTTTCGCTGATTGTTTCTTTAGCCACAATTTCTATCCTAACGCGTAGCGTTAGAATCCCAGGCATGTCTAAAAAGTCCCCGCATGCAGCTACCCCAGCGCTCAAAGTAGTGGAAGACGCCGGCGTAGACCACCACGTGTATACCTTTGAGGCGGGCAAGGATCACTTCGGCGATCACGCCGCGGCTGCCCTAGAGGTAGAGCCGGATCGCGTGCTCAAAACCCTGGTCATCGATTTAACTGCGGGCAAGGGACCAAAGCGCAAGCTGGCAGTCTGCGTCATCCCTACCACCCATCACCTGAGCCTCAAGAAGGCCGCGGCCGCCCACGGCGTTTCTAAGGCCGCCATGGCGGATCCCCATGACGCATCCAAGTCATCCGGATACATTCCCGGCGGCATTTCCCCGCTGGGCCAGAAAAACCCGCTGCCCACGGTCATTGAGGAAACCGCCGTCCTTTTCGATACTGTCTTTATTTCCGGCGGGCGCCGCGGGCTCGATATCGAACTCAGTGCGGAGGACCTCGCAGAGCTGTGCTCTGCTAGCTTTGCCGATCTACTCGCCGAGTAGCTCCGGATAATCGTTGGATACGCTGCCCACAGCCTTGTCGGCGGGGTGAGTGTGGAAGCCACGCAGAGGCGTCGGCAAGAGCAGCTCAGCAGCTTCCTCGGGGCTGCCCTCCAGCCAGGTACGCATTTCTTCGGCCGCCAAGAAGCGCGGCAGGCGGTGGTGCAGCCACTCCATTTCTTCCGTGGCGGCGGTGGTGACAATCGTGGCAGACAGGCGATCCAGGCCGGTGTCCCATAGGCCCGCCGCCCACAACAGGCCCTCTTCCGCGCGGACGAAATAGGGCTGCTTGCCGCCTTCTTCCTGGTGCCATTCGTAGTAGCCGTTCATGGGGATAAGGCAGCGCTGCCCCTTAAAGGCATGCCGAAAGGAGGGTTTGGTGGCCACGGTCTCCGCCCGGGCGTTAAACAGCGGCGGGCCGTCCAGGTCCTTCTTCCAGTGCGGCAGCAGTGCCCACCGCGCAGGGTCGACTTGGGCGAGACTTTCACGCACGCGCACTATCGCCACCGGCTGGGTGGGCGCGATATTGTAGCGCGGGCCTGGGGTGCCTTGTGGGGCGTGGACCTCAGTAACTCCGGGCAATGTGCCTACTTCATCGAGAAGGGACTCGGTAAAAAGAACGAATCTTCCGCACATGCCCTCTATTATGGACGATATGTCTCAACCTTGGTCCGCCCCGCAAGCGGCAGGCCCCATTACGTGGGCCCAGCACGTGCCGGGCTCGAAGTCTATTACCAACCGCGCCTTCATTCTGGCGGCGTTGGCCGATGGCCCCTCTACCCTGCGCGCGCCGCTCGTCTCGCGCGATTCGCAGCTGATGGAAAACGCCCTGGAATCTATGGGCGTGCGCTTCGAGCACGATGGCGAGGATATCCACGTCACCCCCGGCCCGCTTAAGGGTGCCACGGTGGACTGCGGCCTGGCCGGCACAGTCATGCGCTTTATCCCGCCGGTTGCGGCCCTTGCGGACGGCGCCGTGCTGGTCGACGGCGACGAGCAGGCCTACGCCCGCCCCATGTCCACCACCCTGGATGCACTGCGCCAACTCGGTGTCGAGGTGGACGGCGATAGCCTGCCCTTTAGCGTGCGCTCGCACGGAATACCGGAAGGCGGCGAGGTCACTATCGACGCCTCTGGCTCCTCGCAGTTCGTCTCCGGCCTCCTGCTGGCCGGTGCGCGCTTTGCACAGGGCATTTCCGTCACTCACAAGGGCGGTCCCCTGCCCTCCATGCCACACGTGGAGATGACCGTAGGCATGCTGCGCCAAGCCGGTGTACGCGTGGATTCCGGCGAGAATACCTGGACCGTGCACCCTGGCCCGATTGCCGGGCGGGAATGGGCAATCGAGCCGGATCTGTCCAATGCCACGCCCTTCCTTGCCGCCGCTGCCGTCACCGGCGGCCGGGTGACCATTAAGCGCTGGCCTGCCAATACCACCCAGCCGGGCGACGCCATTCGCCATATTTTGGTGGATATGGGTGTCATGGTCACCCAAGAGCCGGGCTTTGTCACTGCCAAGGGCGCCAAGGACGGCGCGCTGCAGGGCATCGCGCGCAACATGGGCGACATTGGCGAGCTCACCCCCACCGTCGCGGCGTTGTGCGCCCTGGCGGACACCCCCTCTACCCTTACCGGCATTGCGCACCTGCGCGGCCACGAGACCGACCGTTTGAAGGCGCTGGCGGATAATATCAACGCCCTCGGCGGCAAGGTCACCGAGCTTGCCGACGGCCTGCACATCGACCCCGCCCCTCTCCATGGCGGAGAGTGGCCGTGCTACGCGGATCACCGCATGGCCACCGCGGGCGCGATTATTGGCCTGCGGGTACCGGGCGTAGAGGTAGAAGACATTGCCACCACCGCAAAGACCCTGCCTGGCTTCGACCGCATGTGGGAGACGATGGTGGACCCCGAGCAACAGGAGAGCAATGGCTAGGCGTTTCGGTTCTTTCGATGAATCCGACGTGCGCGTGCGCCCCGGCAAGGGCTCACGGCCGCGCACTAAAGACCGCCCCAAGCACAAAAATGCCAAGTTCGGCATGGTCATAACCAAAGACCGTGGGCGCTGGGGCGTAGCACTAGACGACGGCCCGCGAGTAACCGCCATGCGCGCCCGTGAGCTGGGCCGCACCGCCATCGAGGTGGGCGACCGCGTGGGCGTGGTGGGCGATACTTCCGGCAAGAAGGACACCCTAGCGCGCATAGTGAAACTCGAAGAGCGCACCTCCGTCCTCCGGCGCACGGCCGATGACACCGACCCTTATGAGCGCATCGTGGTGGCGAATGCGGACCAGATGCTCATCGTCACCGCCGTGGCCGATCCGCCGCCGCGCTCTGGGTTTGTCGAGCGCGCCCTCATCGCTGCGTTTGTGGGCAATATCCACCCCATCCTGTGCCTGACCAAAACCGATCTCACGGATCCTGCCCCCTTTGCGGCCGAGTTCGCCGATCTCGACGTCACGGTGGTGGAAGCCGGCGTCGAAAACGGACTTGAGGCGGTGCGCAACCACATCGACGGCCACGTCACCGCACTCATCGGGCATTCCGGCGTGGGCAAATCCACCCTGGTCAACCGGCTGGTACCAGATGCGGATAGGGAAACGGGGGAAGTATCGGGCATCGGCAAAGGCAGGCATACCTCTACCCAATCGGTGGCGCTCCCCCTCCCCGCTGAGGATGCATTCACCGGCGGCTGGATTATCGATACCCCAGGCATCCGTTCCTTTGGCCTCGCACACGTGGATGCCGATGACGTGCTTGGCGTCTTTGAAGACCTTGCCGCCGCCATCGAGGACTGCCCCCGCGGTTGTACGCATATGGGCCCGCCTGCGGACCCAGAATGCGGCCTCGATGATCCTGCGCTGATTCCCCCTGATACCGCCAGTGCACGGCGGCGCGACGCGGTGCGCGGCCTACTCGAGGCCCTGCGCACCAACGTGGAGTGGGAAAATTAGAGGTGGAAGCCGGTGTCGGCCATAACACCCAAAATGCCATCCACGATGCCGAAGAATACATCGAGGATCTGGCCCCAGGTGCCCTGGGACGAAGTCTCTAGCAGCGCCAGCCACGGGGTGGTGGGCACGGCGTCGGCAGCCGCATCCGCAGCTGGGGTGGTATCTGCCAGGGCGGCCGGCGCGGCACTGAGGGCTGCGCCTGCGGTAACGGTGGCCGCAGCGAGGTTCTTGAAGCGCTGAGTCATATTGTCTCCTTAAGAAATTAGAGCAGTTCTACGAGGAACGGCAGCTCGGTGGGGTGATAAAAAGCCATGAACTTATCTAGTGCATCGCCTACAGCCAGCTCCGCATCCTCATCGCCAAGGTCTGCGGTATCGATAGCCTCGATGGCTTTCGCGGTGGTTTCCTCGGACTCCGCAATATCCACGTGGATGGCTGCTAGGTCATCCTTACTGATCTGCGCTGGCTTGAGCTCTACCACCGGCTCGCCCATATCCGGGCGCGGGGTGAGGACAGAATCATCCAGGTCTACCGAGATAACCACGCGGCGGTGCGGGAACTTCTCTTCATCGCCAATGGCCAAAAGGCGCATGGAGGCCATAGAAGCCTCAAGGAAAGCCGAGTAGGCAATTTCTTCTTCATCACCCTCGGTATAGAACTCCTGCAGCGCAGGGGTTACCATAAAGCCCCAACCCGAGCGCGCGGACAGGGAGCCGGCTTCTTCCAGCTCCGCCAGCATGGCGTAGGTAGCAGGGATGTAAACGCGGGCTTTAGCCACTAAAACTCACCCTCAATATCGAAGACTGCCTGAATTTCTACGGACACGCGGTCGAAGCTCGTGTACAAGAAGCCGACCATGCCTGCCTCTACGGCCGCGCGAACGTTGAGAATGGAATCATCAACCATGACACAATCATTGAGCGGCAACTCAAGGGCATCCGCTGCCGCTTGGAAGGCTGCAACCTCTGGCTTTTCCGCCCCCACCTCGCCGGAGAGAACGACTGCGTCGACGTTTCCGCGGTACTCCCACTCGCGGATGTGCTCTGCACCTGGTCCGCCTGGGTCATTGGACAGGATGGCGGTTGCTGCGCCATTTGCCTTGGCGGCGGCCAGCAGCGCCTTCCAGCGGCGGTTGTCTTCTTCGGTGCCATCAAGGACGCCGACATAGTCAACAATTAGACCACGCATGTACTTAAATCCTTTGGTTACGATTCTCTTTAACTCCCCGAGAGTATAGCGAACCGCGCGCGCATTCGCGCCCACCCCTTTCAGGAAGCCCTCAGAAATGGCGGGGTTGAGGCGGGCATGAGACAATTATCACGCGTCCGCCTCCTGCCCTTATGCAGGAGCATTACTTCCCCACCATGTACGAGCCCATCCCCGGCTACTCGCACCTCAAACTCTTCATTGCGCCCCACCGCGTGCGCTATGGCCGCTTGCCGACGTCCGCGGAAGTCGCCGCCCAACACCGCATCCAAGGCTGGGTAGTCTTCGCGCTCGAGGTAGCCGCCGGTTATCGCCCGCTAGCCCATCTCAATTCCGCGCGCTATTCGGATGCCATCCGCTTGCACATTGGCTCGTGGGTCCGCCGGCGCACAAGCCCCTACGCCACGGACAAACTGCAATTGACCAGCCTGCACGCGCGGCCCAATGGCGAGTACTTTGGCTCCGCCTACATAGGCCAACAGCAGCATGCATTTACTGGCTCGGCGAGCCCCACTGGTCTAACGTCATTCCGCTTGCTTTAGCCCTGCGGGCAGGGCTTGGCGCCTAGGAAAAGAACTGGCCCACGTGAGAAAGGATCTCGGACCAGTCGAGTGCGGACCATCCGAATCCGGCGGCGCTGGCCAGCGCCGCTAAACCGGTGGCCAGAAGGCCGCCTTCAAAGGCGGATAGACCGGAAGGCTCGTTCGCCGTCGCATCCGTGCGCACGGTTCCCACAGCCTGGTGCGACGCGGCGGCCTGCTCCAGGGGCGCATTGACTTGCTTGGTGATGGTGACAATATCGCGCAGCGCCGCCGCATAGGCCGGAAACTCATCTGGGAAGGCGGAGCCAGTATCCCCGATGGTCGGCAGCTGGCTACGCGGAGAGGGCGCCGCGTTGCCGGCGGGGGCCTGCGGCACATCCTTGGTGAATTCACCCAGCTCGGCGCGAATTGCCGCCTGGGCATAGTTGGCGCCCAGCCTGTCGAGGTAATCCAGTACGGCTGCTTCGGTGTACTGCTTGCCGTCTAGGGATTGCGTCCGCTCCTCTGGCTCCCACGGGAAGTCCAGCGGCGTGGAATAAATATTGCCATCGGTGTGCGCTGTATTGAGCCGGGCTTTGCCAAAGTAGTACTCGAAGGCGGCGTCCGCCTTATCCTGAGACAAAATTCCATCGGCCACCAATGCTTCCTTGCGCTGGGTAGCAATGGCCAGGATGGCCGCGGCTGCGTTATTCTGCTCAATTTTTTCGCCCGAATCCAAAATGATGCGCAACGAGGTGGCAGACTCACGCTGCATCTCATAGGCCACGGCCGGCGTGGCGCCACCGAGCAAGGTGGCAGACAGGAGCGTCGTAATACCGAGACGCAAAGAGCGGCGGCGCATCGTCAGTGGAGTCCCTCACAGGAAATAAGCAGGCTGGACAGGTTCCTTATATTCTACTCATTTTTTCCTGAAAAGAAACCCGCCCCGCTCCCACTATCACAAGCGGGGGCGGGGCGGGGTTGGGAGGAAGGACGCCGAGACCTAGGCCTCTACGGTGTCCTCACCGTTGCCGGAAGCGGTAGCAGCGGATTCGCCGGCCTGCTCCTCTTCCTGCTGCTTGAACTGCTTGCGCAGCATAAACAGCTGGCGGACGGTCTCTTCCTTCACACCATCGTTCATGGCGTTGAACATCTCGCCGCCCTCCTTCTGGTATTCCACCAGCGGATCACGCTGCGCCATCGCACGCAGGCCAATGCCCTCCTTGAGGTAGTCCATCTCATAGAGGTGCTCGCGCCACTTCTGGTCAATGATCGGCAGGATGACCATGCGTTCGGTATTGCGCATCTGCTGCTCACCGCCAATGGCGGTCACAGACTCTTCGAGCTTGTCGTACTCATTATTGGCGTCCTGTACCAAGGCGTCGCGAAGCTGCTCAGCAGAAAGCTCACCCGGGGAACCATACTCGGAGCCTTCCACCAGCTCCTCATGTGAAATGGTGGGGCCGTAGAGGGAATCCAACGCATTCCACAGCGCGTCCAAATCCCAGTCCTCCACGTAGCCGGTGGAGGTAGCGCCGGCGACATAAGCGGACACGGTGTCATCAATCATGCCGCGGATATTGTCTTGAATATCGCCGGCATCGAGGATGTCGTGACGGGTAGCGTAGACCACCTTGCGCTGCTCGTTGAGCACCTCGTCGTACTTAAGAACGTTTTTACGCATCTCAAAGTTCTGGTTCTCCACCTGCGCCTGGGCGCCCTTAATGGAGTTCGAGACCATCTTGGCCTCGATGGGGACATCGTCCGGCACATTGAGGCGGTTCATCATGTTCTCCATGGACTGGCCCACGAAGCGCACCATCAATTCATCGCGCATGGACAGGTAGAAGCGGGTCTCACCCGGGTCACCCTGGCGGCCGGTACGACCACGCAGCTGGTTATCAATGCGGCGGGACTCGTGACGCTCGGTACCCAGCACGTAGAGGCCACCGGCCTCGCGCACCTGGTCACCCAGCTTCTTGGAGCGCTCCCTCTCGGAATCGATTTCTGCTTCCCAGGCCTCCTGGTACTTCTCTTCATCCTCGAATGGATCGAGGCCGCGCTCGCGCAGCTTCTCATCGAGGATGACCTCGGGGTTACCACCAAGCACGATATCGGTACCACGGCCGGCCATATTGGTAGCCACGGTGACGGTGCCGGGGCGGCCCGCACGGGCGATGATCTGCCCCTCTTCCTCGTGGTGCTTAGCGTTAAGCACGTTGTGCTTGATGCCGCGCTTAGACAGCAGCTGGGACAGGTACTCGGAGCGCTCCACGGAGGTGGTACCGACCAGAACCGGCTGGCCGGACTCGACGTGCTCGGCAACATCGTCCACTACAGCGGCGAACTTAGCTTCCTGCGTCTTGTAGATGCGGTCGGAGTGATCGGCACGCTGATTCGGCTTATTGGTAGGAATCGGCACCACATCCAGGCCATAGATAGAGTGCAGCTCGGCAGCCTCGGTTTCTGCCGTACCGGTCATGCCGGAGATCTTCTCGTACAGGCGGAAGTAGTTCTGCAGGGTAACGGTAGCCAGGGTCTGGTTCTCGTTTTTGATCTCCACCTGCTCCTTGGCCTCAATGGCCTGGTGCATGCCCTCGTTGTAGCGGCGTCCGGCCAGCACGCGGCCGGTGAAGCCGTCCACGATCATGACTTCGCCATTGCGAACGATGTAGTCCTTGTCGCGGGTGAAAAGCTCCTTGGCCTTCAGGGCGTTGTTCAGGTAGGACACCAGCTGGGAGTGCTCGGGGGCGTAGAGGTTATCGATGCCGAGCTGATCCTCGACGTATTCCACGCCCTCTTCCAGGACACCGATGGTGCGCTTCTTGTGGTCCACCTCGTAGTGGATGCCTTCGCGCATGCGCGGTGCTAGCTGGGCAAAGACGCTGTAGAACTGAGAGGAACCGTCAACCGGGCCGGAGATGATGAGTGGGGTACGGGCTTCATCGATAAGGATCGAGTCAACCTCGTCCACGATGCAGAAGTTGTGGCCACGCTGTACCACATCATTAAGGGAGCGGACCATGTTATCGCGCAGGTAGTCAAAGCCCAGCTCATTATTGGTGCCGTAGGTAATGTCGCAATCGTAGGCAGCCTTGCGCTCTGGTGGGCGCATCTCGGACAGAATGACGCCGACGGACAGGCCAAGCCAGCGGTGGACACGGCCCATCATCTCGGCGTCGCGCTTTGCCAAGTAATCGTTAACAGTGACGATGTGGACACCCTTGCCATCAAGGGCATTGAGGTAGGCCGGCAGCAGCGAGGTCAGGGTCTTGCCCTCACCGGTGCGCATCTCGGCGACGTTGCCGAAGTGCAGGGCCGCACCGCCCATGATCTGCACGCGGTAGTGCTTCTGATCGAGGACGCGCCAGGCAGCCTCACGGACGGTGGCGAAAGCCTCGAGCAAGATGTCATTCATCTCCTCGCCGTCTCGCAGGCGAGTCTTAAACTCGTCGGTCTTTGCCTTAAGCTCGTCGTCCGAAAGCTCCGCGTACTTATCCTCAAGGGCAATTACATCGTCTGCCATTTTGCCCAGGCGCTTGACCGTACGGCCCTCGCCCGCGCGCAGCAGCTTGGAAAGTCCAAACACGGTTAGTTAGTCCTTCTAGTCGCGACAATAAAGTTAACTCGTCGCTATTGTACTCACTCGCTTTCACAAAGCATCTCCCGCCTAGCACATAGGGCGGGCGCGCAGCCTCCGTTCAGCCTGTATAAGCCCCGGCACCTGCTTGCCGACGCCCCCTCCCCTAACCACAAATTCGACCCCACTGCATACACGCAGCAGGGTCGTTAGCTAAGAGAAGTATAAGCTCCTTTAAGCTTCAGCGTCTTCCGATAGGGAGATAATGCCGTAGTCGTAGGCGTGGCGGCGATAAACCACGGACGGCTTATTGTTCTCCTCATTGATAAAAAGGAAGAAGTCGTGGCCCACCAGCTCCATCTCACTCAAGGCATCATCCACGCTCATCGGGGTAGCCGGGTGTTCCTTGGTACGCACGATCTGGCCGGGGCGAACGTCCTCTACAGTCTCAGCATAGGGGTCAACGTAGCGCTCTTCCTTTGCGCGCTCCGCTTCAGCCTGGGCCACCATCTCAGCGGCAATCTCGCCGGTGCCCTTCTGCGCGCGGTGACCGCTCTTGACGTTTTCGCGGCGCACCTTCACCTTGCGCAGGGAGCGCTCCATCTTGCCCAAGGCGGTTTCGAGCGCTGCGTAGAAGGAATCTTCCTTGGCTTCAGCGCGGGCAATGTGCCCCTTGCCCGTAGCGGTGATCTGAATGCGCTCCGCTTCGGAGTCACGGCGCGGATTGGGTTCGTGCTGTAGCTCCACATGGAAGAAGGTCAGGGTGGGGTCAAGGCGTTCAATCTTGGCCAGCTTGTCATTAACTCGCTCTTGGAAGTGTTCGGGAACCTCGACGTTGCGGCCCGTAATCGTTACCTGAGCTTTGTTTGGCTGGGACATTGAGATGCCTCCCTTGAGTAGTGGGGACTAGAATCAATCACAGTAACTATCTCTCTGTGACACTCCTCATGATAGCACTGGTTATGACCTTTGCGGGAAATTTTTTGGCGACTCCCCTACCTCGAGGGTGGGCACCACCCCTATCTAGGCATCCGCAAAGACCAATGCCCCGCAGACTTCTACACCCGTGGCCTGCAGGGCGGCGATGCTGGCGGCAAGGGTGGCGCCGGTGGTAATGACGTCGTCGGCAAGCAGCGCAGGCGCCCGAGCAATAGGCACGCGCACGCGGACTCGGCCCTGCAGGTTGGCCCACCTATCCTGCGCGTTGAGCTCGGACTGGTCCGCGGTGGACTGGCCCATAGTAAGCGCCGCGCACACGCCCACGCGCTGGTGCTGCGCCACGGTGTGACACACAGCGGACACCGGATCTCCCCCGCGTGCCCGCGCCGAACGCGGCCGAGTAGGCGCGGGAACGAGGGTGAACTCGCGCGGGATATCGCCGCGGGCGCTCAAATGAGCCAGCCCGGCCGCGAAGACGGCCCCCACATACTCGCGCACCGGCCGATTGCCACGCTCCTTCATGCCAATGATGATGCGGCGGCGAATATCGGAATAGGGGCCGAGAGCATAGACAGGCGCGCCCAGCGGCCGGGGCCGCGCCACCATATAGGGCGGCTGCCGCAGGTGATCGCGGCACGGTGGGCACAAGACCTCACCCGGCGCGCCGCACCCAGCGCACGCACGCGGAAAAATAAGCTCCCCCAAGCCCATAATCGCCTCTCCCCAGCCGCGCAGGACCTCTCGCGGCTAATTAGAAACGATAGGGGAAGAACGCCGACCCTGCAGGCCGGAGACCTCGCGCCAATTGGTTTCGTCCATGACGGTGGAAGGAAGCTCCAGCATGGCGTGAGAATCAGTAATGAAGAGCTTGGTGGGCGAGGTTGCCACGGCCACCACGGGGGCGGTGATATTACCGGTAGGCATGGTCGACGCCGAAGAACCATCCTGCTCAATGCGCCAGACGGGCGACTGGCTCGAGGAAGTACCCACGATGAGCGAGCCATCCGCATTCCAGTCCAGCGATAGTGCCGAACCGGATACTTCGGGGCCAACCTCGCGGGCGTTGACGATGCGCTTATCGCCGCTGCTGGATTGAGCAACGGCCGCGATGTACACGTGGCCATCAATAATCATGGCCACGCGCGCACCGCTATGGGACAAGCGGATGACGGAGATTTCGCCCTCGATATCGTCGATGCTGCGGGCATCCACCTCGGATTCGGAGATGCGACCTGTAGTCTTGGAACGCACCACGCGCACGATGCGATCGCCATCAACCACGGTCCAGGCGGCTTGCCCGTTGTACTCGAAGGTCGGCCGTGCCAGTGTGGGGCCCTCCACCGAATCCTGCAGTTGGCCGTCAAGCTCGCCTATCTGCAGCGAGAAGTCATTATTGGATTTGCGGCGCACTGCCGCAACGAGGCCGCTATCGGCAACATCTACGGATTGCACGTCACCGCTGCTGCCCAGCGTGGATTTCACGGGCTCGGCCACACCATCGTCCACCTCGAGCAGGTTGCCCTCATTGAGGGCGTAGAGCTTAGACAAAGAGGTGCTGCTTTCCTCCGGGTTATAGTCCGCGAAGTCATCCACGCTGAGGCTATCCATGCCCTCCACCAAGTCACCGCCATCGGCCTTGACCTTGAAGGGGCCGGTATGGCCGGCTTCCGTGAGCGTCCACACTAGCTGGGCTGCAAAGAGCGTGCGATCTTGGGCGTCTAGGTCAGCAAGGCCCTCGAATTGGTAGCCCTGTTCGCGGTCATAGCCGGCGAAGGTGACATTCTCCCCCGCTGCCCGGCGGGTAGCGGGAGCAATGCTAGATGAAGGTCCCTCCATCAGCAGCGTAAGGAGCGTCGACTCCGATTGTTCGCCGCCCTTATACAGCCAGCGGCGGTCTGGAACCAACACATCGTTGCTCTGCTTAAAGAAGTACAGCGATTGTGGGGTGTAGTGATTGCGCATTTCATTGCGCTCCATTATTACCCCTGCCGGCAAGCCATCGACGCGCCACCTATCGTCTTGCTTCTTCATGTAGATGACGGCCTCGTAGCCCTCATTTTCCGGCACGTACGCACCGCCGGATTTAAGGCGGCCGATGATGGTGCCGCGCACCGTGAAGGCGCGCTCATTATCCCTCGAGCTTTGCTTACTAGCGGGCGCGGTAACGATGTCCAAGCTATCGACCACCATCACATCGCCGCTGGCGTCCCAGGCTTCGCGGGCGTTATCGGTCAGAAAGCCGCGCGCGACCTCATGATCGTTTCCCGGCACGGCGGAAGCCTGGTAGAAATCGCGCAACGTCAAGTCCGGGTCATCGCCGGGTTGCGGTGCAATGACTTCTTCCGGGCCTTCCGGTTGCTGCTGGTAGGTACCGACTACTTGCGGACCGGTGTTATTCGGCAGGGTGGAACAACCGCTGACAAAAAGCACGGCCGCTGCGGTGCCAACAACTGCGGTCTTGCGATAGTTCGCTCTCAACACGCTTATTTCCTCCTGCCCTCAAAGTCCGGGGCCTTATAGGCACGCCTGTCCGGGGCGGCCGCGCCGCGGTTAAACTCACGTTCCGAAGGCCAGAGGATGCCATCGCCCTCTGCCTCGCCATCGGTGCCCCTGTCACTCTTCTCGACGTGCGGTGAGCTCATGCCGGATGAAATGGCCGGCGTTGCAGAGGCGGGCCCGGCATCCGGCGCGTCGGCGCCAGTGTCCTGTGCTTCTGTAGCTTCAGCATCGGGTTCTGGTCGCGATTCTGGCAGCTCACTACCATCCGCAGTGCTGGTGACGGGTGCGCCGGGAATCTCCACAGCGATGGGAGCCTCGCCCACCTCGGTATTCGGGGTACGTGGAATAATGAGGCGGAAGCGAGAACCAAATCCCTCGTAGCCGGTGGCATCTAGCGTGCCGCCGTGCAGGACGGCATCCTCGCGGGCGATAGCCAAGCCCAAACCGGTGCCGCCAGAATGGCGTTTGCGGGAAGAATCCGCACGCCAGAAGCGGTTGAATACCAGCTCTTCCTGGCCAGGTTTTAAGCCCACGCCATGGTCCGTAACGGTAACGCCCACCGCAGTGTCCGTGGCTGCGACGTCTACCGCCACTGGATTGCCCTCCGAGTGGTCAATGGCATTGGCCAGTAGGTTGCGCAAGATGCGCTCAAGGCGGCGGGAATCGGCCTCGACTCCGATGCGCTCGTCCGGCAGGTTGAGCTGGACCTCCACGTCGAGCTCGCGGGCCAAATGCTCCACCTGCCCGTAGGCCGCCTCCACACACGAGCGCAGATCAATGGCTGCCGTAGACAAATCCGCCACACCAGCATCGTGGCGAGAAATCTCCAGCAAGTCCGCGAGCAATTCCTCGAAGCGGTCGAGCTCGCTCGACATGAGGCGGGAAGCGCGCTGGGCACCGTGCGGCAGGCTATCGCTTTCCGCCTCAATCATGTCCGCGGCCATGCGCACGGTGGTCAATGGGGTGCGCAGCTCATGGGAGACGTCAGAAGTAAACTGCCGCTGCAAATCGCCGTACTCCTCCAGCTGTGCAATTTGGGAGGAAAGCTTATCGGCCATGTTATTGAAGGACGCGGCCAAGCGACCCATCTCATCATCGCTATCGACGGCCATGCGCTCCTTCAAATGACCCGCCGCCAAGCGCTGCGCAATGCGCGAGGCCGAGCGAATTGGCGTAATTACCTGCTGGGTAGCTAGCCAGGCAATGCCCACCAGCAGCACCACGACGACCACACCGGCCGCCGAAAGCAGACCGCGCATCAACGCCATGGTGGATTCTTCCGATTCCATGGACAACGCCAGGTAGACCTGCGTACGGGGAATATCGGTATCGGTAGGCGTGCCTACCAGCAAGGCGCTGTAGTGATCACCATTTTCGCGCGGCGCCGGGAAATACTGCTGCGCAATCTGGCCTTGATCCACCATCTCCCGCAACTGATCCGGCACGGGAAAATCCTCGGGCGAAGTGGTAACAGAGCCATCCTGGTTTTCCACCACGATGACTGGCTCATAGACCGTCTGGGTATCGCCCTGCTGGGCGGAGAGCTGGCCCAACGCAGCACGCGCAGAGTTGATGCGTACCTGCACCGAATTGGCGGAACTGGTGGCATCGATCTGCTGTTCCACGGCCGTGCGGGCGCGCTCCAGCTCCTGCTGAGCCACGTCTTCCTTCTGGCTGACCAGGCGTTGGGTAAGCACGGACACCAACGCGTAGGCCAAGATGATCATGACCACCGAGGAGGCGACCAAAATCATGCCAATAACGCGCGCCTGCAAAGAGGTGCGCCACGTTGTTATGAAGGCGTCTCGAATGCGCCTTAGACGCTCAATGATGCCGATGGTCCTTACTCCCCGGCGCCGGCCTTGCCGGTCTTATATCCCACGCCGCGCACGGTCAGCACGATCTGCGGGTCTTCCGGATCGTGCTCGATCTTGGCGCGCAGGCGCTGGACGTGCACGTTTACCAGGCGGGTATCGGAGGCATTGCGATAGCCCCACACGGATTCCAGCAGCGATTCACGCGTATGCACCTGGCCGGGGCGGCGCGCCATCTCCAGCAGCAGGTCGAACTCCAGCGGGGTCAGGTTCAACTCGGTGCCATCGGTGCGGCGCACGGTATGCTCCGGCACGTCAATGACAAGGTCCGCAACCTCCAGGATCTCAGATTCCGCAGAATCGGTGCGGCGCAGGCGCGCACGGATGCGGGCGATGAGCTCCTTGGGCTTGAATGGCTTGGTGATGTAATCATCCGCGCCGGATTCCAGGCCGAGTACCACATCAACCGTATCGGTCTTGGCGGTCAGCATAACGATGGGCACGGAGGATTCACGGCGGATGGCACGGCAAATATCTACGCCGTTCATGCCCGGGAGCATGAGGTCCAGCAGGATGAGGTCCGGCTCGTGCTGTTCAAAGGCAGGCACGGCGTCATTGCCGTCCATGACCGGAATGGGGTTGAGTCCCTCGGACTCGAGCACAATGGTCAGCATCTCTGAGATAGCTGGATCGTCATCGACAACCAAAATCTTGGGCGCCACGTTTTATTCTCCTACAAGGTCTTTTATCGCTGAAATAATAGTATCCGCATCGGCGGTAGCGATCCAGCGTCCGCCCCAGCCCGCATCTGCTAGGCGCCGGTAGGCCGCGGCGGTGCGTTCTTGCAACCCGCCATCGCGTTCATAGCGGTCGCGTTCCCGGCTGGCGTCTGCTTGGGCTCGTGCCTGCGCTCTTTCCGACGCCACCTCAACCGCCGTATCCAAATACACCTGCAGGTCCGCCTGCGGCAGGCCGAGGGTGCCAAATTCCAAATCGTGCACCCATTCCATCACCGCATCGTCTTCGAGCCGTGCCGCCGAATACGCCGCATTGGAAGCCACGTAACGATCCAGGAGCACCACAGTGTCGGATTCCTTGGCGCGCTGCAGCTGATCCTTTACGCCATAGCGATCCAACGCGAATAGCGTCGCCATGGCATAAGCCGAATCCGTGAGGTCGCCCATCTTTCCATAGAGTGCTTTCTGCGCTAGCTGCGCGTGAATCGAGTCCGCATAGCGCGGAAAGGCAATAACCTCTACGGGCCGGTCCAACGACTCCTTGAGTGCGGAGACCAACGTATTTTTACCGGCACCGTCGATGCCTTCGATGCTGATCAGCATGGGTGTGGGTTATCTTCCCTTCTGTTACTTCACCTGCGGGGCCGCTGTCGCGCGGCCGCTGCCGCGGGCAGCAGGTTCGGATTAGGACAGGGCCTCAATGAAAGGCTCGAGGTCATATTCTTCCTCGACGTTTTCGAGCACCTCGAGGGCATTTTCCGTCAAGGTCTCGCTGCCAGAGCCCACCAGTTCCCTAATATAGGGGTAGTCTTCGACAACTTCGCCCGCGCTAAAGGGCGCACCAGCCCAAATGGCAGCAATGGTGGCCGCCGCTTGAGCATTCTGTTCCTCTTCTTCGCTGAGTTTTGGCTTGCTGTGCGCGACCTCGCAGGCATCCTCGACGGCGCGAATTACCCCTTCTTCATCGAGGTTTGCCATCTCGTCCAAGAAATCGACGTTGAGGTCCGTGCTGAAAATATTTTCGTCCCAAGTACTCACTTTTTGACTCCTTCGGTGCTTTCAGCGCCATTTATACACGCTTTCTTAGTGAAAGAAAGCAGACGATGAAAAGGTTTGCATGGCCTTCTACACCCGCGAACTGCCTTTTTGTTTACTTATCACAGAATTGCGACGCCGTCGCAATGTTTCCCAAACATGATAGTCTCGTTACCAACTTGTTACCGGGGCGCTGTATCGCCCTCCTCTTTGGGCTGAAACCGCCCACCTCATAGAAAGGACAGCCACGATGAAGCCAGATTCGCGCCGCGTCTACGTGTTCATTGTGGCCGGACTGATCGCCGCGGCCGTCGTCGGAGTCGCCGTCTGGCGCATGAGCTCGCCGAGCGCTAACTATTCCAACGCCGCGGATCAGTCCGCGACCACCTCCGTCTCCCCGACCCACACCGCGGCCGAGGAGACCACCACTTCTTCCACGGACCGTTCCCCTTCAAAGCAGCACTCCACGCACGCTACGAGTTCCACCGCCTCGTCTGGCGATTCCAAGCATCAGCAGCCGCACAACAACGATCCTTTTCTCGCCCCTAATGCGGTAGTGCGCCCACAGGCAGCAACCCAGCCCACCAAGGTCTACCGTCCAGAAAACATCTCCCCGCAGGGCACCACCTCGCAGGGCAATACCACCACCCAGGGCGGTCAGGGCACCGGCCAGGGCAATCAGCGTCTGACGCCTGATTACCCGAGCAACCAGAACGGCTCGCAGCCTACTGGCGCCCCGCAGAACAACCAGGGCGGCACCACCCCACCGGCCACCACTGGCCCGTCCACTCCACAGCCTTCGCCTGAGGAGCCTTCCGCGCATGAAGATGCGGGCAAGATTACCGACACCCCAGCCCAGGAGCCAGCTGGCACGGAGCACCACACGGTCGAAAAGGCAGAGGAAGAGAAACTCACCGGCCATGCCGCTGCGAAGCGACCTTCCGCCGATCAGAACCAGGAGCCAACCGACCTGGTGCCAACCAAGCAGGCACCGGCCACGGCCAAGCAGGCTCCGAGCGAAGCGGCGCCTTCGCGCTAATTCGGAGTCGGTTCTCGACGTAGACGAACAAAACAAGCACGTTTCCTCGATTCTGAAGTCAGAATTCCGGGAAACGTGCTTGTTTTGTATGCGCTGGAATGCGGTCATTACGACGCAGCCACAATATGCGCCAAGAATTGGGCAGAGCAGGCCGCAACGCGGCCGTAATGAAGGCTGAAAAGCACGCTTCGCTTGAAACCGGAGGGCGGCGGCGAAGCGTGCTGGTGTGGGCTAAACGCGGACTAGGCGCGGGCGACGAAGAGGTCCGCGGTGTCGGATTCCGCAGTAGCAGTAACGAGACCCTCGGAGGCTGGCAGCCAGACGGCTTGGCCTGGGGTCGCGGTGAGGGTCTTGCCCGCAGCATCGGTAAAGGTTACGGAACCTGCGGTGCACAGGGCGATGGTCGGGCCATCGTAATCAAGATCCACAGAAGACGAACCGGTGAGCTCCACGCGGTCCAGCAGGAATTCCTCGATGGGTACCGGGTAGGACCAGGCGGCGGCATCGTGGACATTGTCCTGGGCGGACTTATCTTGTTGTTGCACACGCGGCTCGTCGGCAGCGGCGTAAGTCAAGACCTTGACCAGCTCTGGAACGTCAACGAACTTTGGCGTCAGGCCACCGCGCAACACGTTATCGGAGTTCGCCATGATCTCCACGCCGAGGCCGGAGACATAGGCGTGGAGCTGGCCTGCGTCTAGGTAGACAGCCTCGCCGGGCGAGAGCTCGATGTGGTTGAGCAGCAATGCGCCCAGCACACCGATATCGCCTGGGTAGCGCTGATTGAGATCCAGCACCGTAGACATGACACGGGACTTCCAATCGGCCGGGTCCGCGGCTATCAGGCGCTCGCCGGCGGCAACAATGGCGGAAATGAGCTCCTTGCGCTTGGCAGACGGAATGGTAATCCACGTGGTGAAAAGGACGCGCAGGTTGGCGGACTCGGTGGTTGCCGAGGGGTCGTCGTCCAGCATGGCAACGTAGTGGTCCAGCTCAGGGCACTCGAGGGCGGCAAAAAGCTCGCGGGTGCGCGCCAAGGGGCGGAAGCCGGCCATGGCATAGAAATCCGTGAGCGCGACAATGAGCTCGGGCTTGTGATTATCGTCCTTGTAATTTCGATTAGACGCGGTGAGTTCGATGCCGGCGGCGTTTTCGCGGGCAAAGCCCTCTTCCGCCTGCGCCTTTGACGGGTGCGCCTGCAAGGACAGCGGCTCCTCGGCCGCAAGCACCTTGAGCAGGAAGGGCAGGCGCTCGCCGTACTCGGCAGAAACGCGGCCGCCTAGCTGCCCTGCCGGATCCTCTGCAATGACCTCATTGAGCAGGCGGCCATCCACCGTGGAAGGGTCGCCGGGGTGAGCGCCGAACCACAGCTCTGCGACGGGCTTATCGGCATCGGGCTGGCCCTGCAGGTGCGGGATAAGGGTACGCGAGCCCCAGGAATAGTTGCGGGTGGCGCTGTGCAACAGCTGCATGTGTTTCTATCCTTTAGAAATCTCGTAGGCGGTCGCGGCAAAACTCCGCGTAATAAGCTGCAGTGAGCGGGCAAGATGCCCCAGGCCCGGTTCCGGGTCAATGCTGCGGACTGCAAGCGAGTTGGGCAGGTTCGCCTCTTCCTGCCCCCAGAAAACCACCTTCAAGGGTACCAAAGCGCCCTCGGCACCATCGCCATCAATGAAGGGGTCATAGAAGAGATCATTAGCCGGGGAACTATCAGAATCCCGGTCGAGCGCGCGACGCAATTCGGCTGGGTCCACATAAGCGCTCGGCAGGCCGTGTACGGCCCAGATGGTCGTAGCCATGCGGGCCACGAGGGCGTCGAGCTGCACGTGCTCGCGACGATCGGAATAGGAGTAGGGGTCGAGCACGCAGGAATGGATGATGCGGGCGCCGTCGATAAACTCGCGCAGTTGGCGGCCCGGATTAGTAGTGGCATCGCGCTCGGGAGAAAGCTGCGCAAGCTCGCGGTCCACGGCCGCCGCAAGGTCCTCGAGGGTCTCCTTCACCACGGTCGGGCCCTGATAGAGCAGGCAGCACAGCGCATGCAGGGCGGCAATGCTGCGCGCGGGCGAGCTCCCCTCGGTCGTCGGCAAGCAAGGGGTGACGAGCGTATCCTCCGGGCAGTCCTCCACCAGCGGGCCCTTGGCCGGCCCGATGAGCACGGTGGTGGCACCGCGCTGGCTGGCAGTAATGAGGGCGCGCGACGCCCAATCGCACTCGCCGGGCTCGCCGACAACCACCACCAGGTCCAGCGCCCCCACGTAGCGCGGGAGTGATTCAGTGACCACAATCGGGATCCGCAGCGGCTCGGCTAGGCCAACGCCTAGGTGGGCGGCCTGGCGGGCAATCGCGTCGGTGGGAATAATTACAAGCGAGCGGGGATTGAGCCCACTGAGCGCCTCGCCCCAGCGCTCCACTTCTCCGGCCACCAGGCGGATTTGGGCGCCTTCGTGCGCCACATCAAAAAAGCGCACGGTTTCGGCGTCATAATTACCGGTATCCATGTGGCCCAAGCATAGTCGGGCGCCCACTAAGATGAAGTCCTATGACTTCCGCACAGATTCATCCCGTAACCCTGATTGGCGGCGGCCCCGGCGCGTGGGACCTCATTACCGTGCGCGGCATGCGCGCCCTGCAGGATGCAGAGGTTATTCTTGCCGATCACCTGGGACCTACGGCGCAGCTCGATAAGCTGTGTGATATTTCTTCCAAAGAGCTTATTGACGTCTCTAAGCTCCCCTATAAGAAGTCAATCTCGCAGGAAAAGATCAACGAGCTGCTCATCGAACACGCCCGTGCCGGCCGCAAGGTGGCCCGTCTTAAGGGGGGCGATCCTTTCGTCTTTGGGCGCGGCTTTGAAGAGGTGCAAGCGCTGGCGGATGCGTCTATACCCACCACGGTCATTCCGGGCGTAACCTCCGCCATTTCCGTTCCTGCGGCCGTAGGAATCCCGGTAACCCAGCGCGGCATCGTCCACGGGTTCACGGTGGTCTCCGGCCACCTTCCGCCCGGCCATGAGAAGTCCTTGGTGGACTGGGCAGCGCTCGCCCGCTCTGGCGCCACGCTGGCTGTCATCATGGGCGTGAAAAATGCCCCGGCGATTGCCAGTGCGCTTATCGGAGCCTCCCTCTCCCCCTCCACTCCCTGCGCCATCATCCAAGAGGGCACGCTTTCTACCGAGCGCGCCTATCGTTGCACCTTGGGCACCTTGGCGCAGACGATGGCCAAGCACGAGATCTCCGCGCCAGCGGTCTACGTCATCGGCGAGGTGGCCGGGCTGTAGCACCCTCGAGGCCTTCCGGGTCCGCGAGGCCAACTTGTGGCCGCGCTCTACCCCACCGCAGTTGGGGTTTGGTCCGTATCGTGGCCAAAGGTCGCGGCGGAAGTGCTACGCGCGGTCAGCAGCGGGGCTTTCGGGCGCCTTATCCTGCACGATGGTCACGCCGGACTTGCGCGAACCGTGGACGCGGTGGGCGGCAGCGACGCGCTCCGGATAATCCGGGGCATGGAAATCAGCATGGGCGGCTTCCTCAGCGTTTTCGGCTTCCAATTCCGCCGCACGCGCACGCCTGGTGCGCAACGCGCCACGAATGGTGGCCGCTACACCAGCCGCGACCACGATCGCGATGGCAACGGGGGTAACTGCTGCAGGCACTGCCCAGCCAAAGTACGTCTCGGCACCGCCGATGACTTTGCTGATATTCAGGCCCACGATGGCCGTGCCCACCAGTCCGCCGAGCAGGACGGGGTTGATGCGGGAGATAAGCCACGCAGCGATGGGCGCGGTGATAGCGCCACCGATAAGCAAGGCAAGGACTGCGGCCAAGTTGGCGACAATATCGTGCCAGAGCCCCACGATAAAGCCTGCGGTAGCGCCGAAGGTCACTAGGAACTCAGCGGCGTTGACCGTGCCGACGATGCGGCGCGGCTGCTCCCGGCCGATAGCCATGAGCGTGGAGGTCGACACCGGGCCCCAGCCGCCGCCACCGGTGGAATCGACGAATCCGCCCACAAGGCCAAGTCCGGCCAGAAACGGCGTGGAGTGGGTGCGCTTATAGGCGGAGCCACGGCGGCGTGGTTGGGAGAAGCGCCAGATGAGGTTGGCGCCGATGCCCACCAAGATGAGTGCGGTCACCGGCGCGGCCGCCGCGGTGGAGATATTCGACAGCAACGTAGCGCCCAAAAAAGCGGCGATCCCACCCGGCACACCGAGACGGACCACGGTTTTCCAATCCACGTTGCCGAAGCGCGCGTGGCTCAATCCGGAGATAGCAGTGGTGCCAAGCTCGGCGGTATGCACGACGGCAGAGGCCTGCGCGGGGCCGAGGCCCGCCAGCAACAGCATCGTGGTAGACGTGACGCCAAAGCCCATGCCGATACCACCGTCCACGAGGTTGGCGGCCGCACCGGCGAGCGCAATGAGGATGAGGGTTAGCATGGCGCGAACACCTCCTGTGCGGCGCGGCGGGCGTGGTGAAAGCGATCTGCAACGAGGCCCGCGAGATCAGTGCCGAGAGGGCGGTCTACGGTCGCGGGAACGCCCGCCAGCCGGTCTAGGAGCAGGCCCTCGGTCACGAAGAGCGGAATAACGCGTACGCGAGAGGGGTCTTGATGCTCGCGGCACAAGGACACGATCCCTTCGCGACCACCGCGGGTGGCGAATTCCACCGCCGTGGGCACGCCGGTGAGCGCGAAGGTGCGGTGGGCTAGCTCACGGATGGCATCGTTAGCCGCGGTATCGGAGGAACCGACGGAGTAGATGACCACATGGGCATCGCCAGGCCGGGTACGGGAGGCGAGCACGCGGGCGAGGTCCTCGCCGGTGCCGAGCCCAGGGGCAAGGTGGAGGGAAAGGTGGGAGGTTTGGGAGGCGTCGGCAAGCGCGCGCGGGACGTCCACGCGCTGGTGGTAGCCCTGGGTAAAAAGCAGGGGAACCACAATGGCCTCGGTCTCCCCTAGCTGGGCGAGCTCGAGCGCGGCCGTGGTGAGGTCGGGCTCGTTGAATTCCAGGTGTGCGGCGCGGGCTGGGCGCAGGCCGGTGGTCTGGGTCAGGCGCTCAATGCCGGCCGCAGCGCCCGGATGCCGCGAACCGTGGGACAGGGTAATAAGTGCGGGCATGGGGCGCATCCTTAAGCCTGCGGTGCCGTGGAGTGTCCGCGGCGAGCAAGCGAGCGCTTCAATGCCTCGTTGGAGGACACGGCCGGTGCGGGGGCTACCGGGGCATCGTCTTGGCCGTGAAAGCGCACGGAGAAAATCCGCAGGCACTCCTGGCACTTCCAGGCAAAATCATCTTCCTCATCCGGGAAGAGGTCGGTGCCTGCGCAATACGGGCAGAAGCTGGGATGGTTGCGGTTGGGGTTGGGCTGGCGGCGAAAATTCACTGCAAGTCCTCCTCCTTGGCACGCAAGACCCAGTGGCGGAATTGCTCGCCGTCCTCGCGCTGCTCTTTGTATTTATTGACCAAGCGAATGACGTACTCGGGCACCTCATCGGCGACGACCTTGTGGCCGCGCAGCTTACGGCCCCAGTCCGGGGACAGGCCGAGGGCGCCACCCAGGTGGACCTGGAAGCCCTCGACCCGGTTGCCCTCGGAATCGGTAACAATCTGGCCCTTCAGGCCGATGTCCGATACCTGCGAACGCGCACAGGCGTTGGGGCAGCCGTTGAGCGCGATGGAAATCGGCACGTCCAGATCGCCCAAGGTGTCTTCCAAGATGTCTACCAACTCGATGGCGCGGGCCTTCGTGGTCACATGTGCGAGCTTGCAAAATTCCAGGCCGGTGCAGGAAATGACGCCCCGGCGGAACTCCGATGGCTGGGAGTACAGGCCGGTTTCATCGAGCGCGCGGGAGAGCGCCGGAATGTCTTCTTCCTCCACATCGAGGAAGAGCAATTCCTTCATGGGGGTGGTGCGGATGCGGCTGATGCCGAACTTCTCGGCCACGTCCGCAATGGCGATGAGCTGCTCGCCGGTGGCGTGGCCCACGGTGGGCTTTACTCCGACGTAGAACTTGCCGTCTTTCTGGCGGTGCACGCCAAGGTGATCACGGGAGCCGGGCTCGACCTCGATCGGAATGCCATCCAACAGCGGCTTGTCTAGGTATTCTTCCTCCAGCACTTGGCGGAACTTTTCGATGCCCCACTTGGCTACCAAGAACTTCAGGCGGGCACGGTTGCGATTGCGGCGGAAGCCATAGTCGCGGAAGATGCCGACCACGCCGGCCCACACCTCCGGCACGCGCTCTAGGGGAACCCAGGCGCCGAGGGACTGCGAGAGCATCGGGTTGGTGGATAGGCCGCCGCCAACGAAGCAATCGAATCCCGGGCCGTACTCGGGGTGATTCACGCCCACGAAGGCAACGTCTTGAATCTCATGCGTGACGTCCTGACGGGAGTTGCCGGAGATAGCGGTCTTGAATTTGCGCGGCAGGTTATGGAATTCCTCGCGCGGCAGGTAATTATTCTTGATTTCTTCGATGGCTGGGGTGGCATCGATAATCTCGTCCTCGGCCACGCCGGCAACTGGAGAGCCTAAAATGACGCGCGGTACATCGCCGCAGCCCATGAGCGTGCTCAGCCCCACAGACTCGAGCTTGTCCCAAATGGTGGGCACATCCTCGATTTGAATCCAGTGCAACTGGATATTCTGGCGGTCCGTAAAGTCCGCCGTGGAGCGGGCATAATCGCGGGAGATCTCACCGACGGCGCGCAGCTTGGCAGGATCGGCACGGCCACCGTCGAAGCGCACACGCATCATGAAGTACTCGTCCTGCAGTTCCGCGTTAGATAGCTTGGAGGTCATCTCACCGCCCAAGTTCTGATTACGCTGTGTATAAAGGCCCAGCCACTTAAAGCGAGGGGCTAGGTCATCGGCTGGAATAGAGGAAAATCCCTGCTTGGAATAGATATCGATGACGCGCTGCTTAGCAGAAAGCCCGCCGTCTTCCTGCTTAATTACCTCATCGTTATTGAGGGGCTCGGTGCCGTCAATCTTCCATTGGCCTTCGGGCTTTTTAGCGCGGGGCGTGCGCTTGGTATTAGTCGCGGTGGTCATGGTGTAGATCTCAACCTGCCTTTCCAAAGTATTGAAAGACAACCTACCCGTCTAAAATGAGCAGACAAAGCGGTCTTTTTTATTTTCAAGTAAAAAATCGGCTTGACCTGCATGACAGGAAGAATATTTTTAGAATCTAATTCAACGCCTTGCCGCAACCTAGACTAAACGGTTCAATTGCCAGAAAGATAAGCCACAAAAATGAACCTAGCGGTCTAGACCCCGCGATAGAGAGAAAGGCATTCACGCAGCATGAATCAGCCCTTGAAGGTAGCCGTCATCGGCGCAGGCCCAGCCGGCATTTACGCCTCCGATATCCTGGTGAAAAAGACCGGCGGCGAGGTGCAGATTGACCTCATCGAGCAGATGCCCGCACCCTTCGGCCTTATCCGCTATGGCGTGGCGCCGGACCATCCGCGCATTAAGGGCATCATCAAATCCTTACACCGGGTGCTCGACACCGAGCAGATTCGCCTGTTGACCAACGTACACATCGGCCGTGACATCACCGTCGACGAGCTACAGCAGCACTACGATGCCGTAGTCTTTGCCACCGGCGCCGTGGGCGACCGCCACCGCAATATCCCTGGCGCGGACTTGGACGGCGTGCATGGCGCCGGCGAGTTCGTGGGCTTCTACGATGGCAACCCGCGCTTCGAGCGCGACTGGGATCTCTCCGCCAAAGAGGTGGCGGTCATTGGCGTGGGCAATGTGGGCCTTGACGTCTCCCGCATCTTGGCCAAGACCGGCGATGAGCTCAAGGTCACCGAGATCCCCGATAATGTCTACGAGTCCCTGGCCAAGAACCAGGCTGAGACCGTGCGCGTCTTCGGCCGCCGCGGCCCGGCACAGGCCAAGTTCACCCCACAGGAGCTCAAGGAGCTGGACCATTCCGAGTCCATCAACGTGGTGGTCTCCCCCGAGGACATCGACTATGACGAGGCCTCGCTGGCCGCGCGCCAGGAGAGCAAGTCCACCGACTTGGTGTGCCAGGTGTTCGAGCAGTATGCCATCCGCGATCCCAAGGAGGCGCCACACACCCTGCAGATCCACCTCTTTGAGCAGCCGGTAGAGATTTTGGGCGAGGACGGCAAGGTCAGCGGCATCAAGACCGAGCGCACCGTGCTCAACGGCGATGGCAGCGTGCACGGCACCGGCAAATTCACCGAATGGCCGGTGCAGGCGGTCTACTTCGCCACCGGTTACCGCTCCGATGCGGTCGATGGCGTGCCTTTTAACCAGGACAAGAACGTCATCAATAACGATGGCGGCCATGTCATCGATGCGGCCGGCGCGGTGGTGCCGGGCCTCTACACCACCGGGTGGATTAAGCGCGGCCCGGTGGGCCTGATTGGCAATACCAAGTCCGATGCCACGGAGACGATTGGCATGCTGCTTGCCGACGCCGCCTCTGGCACCCTCCCCTCCCCCTCCAGCGCCGCGGATATCACCGAAGTCTTTGCTGAACGCGGTATCGATTACCTGACGTGGCAGGATTGGCAGCGCTTGGACGCGGCAGAGCGCGCTCTGGGTGAGCGCGAGGGCCGCGAGCGTAAGAAGTTTGTGGAGTGGGAGGACATGGTCTCCCACTCGCGCGCCGAAGTTTAGCGGCGAATGATGGCAAGGACCTCGTCGACGATGGACTGCACCTCGTCGGTGGTCTTTGCCTCTACATTCAGGCGCAGCAGCGGCTCCGTATTGGACGCGCGCACGTTGAACCATGCCTCGGTTCCCTTGAGCTCGACGGTCACGCCATCGAGCTCATCGACGGAGTCAATCTTATCCGCCAGCTCATCCAGCACCGCTTGGGTAGCGGCCTTCTGGTCCTCCACGGTGGAGTTGATCTCACCGGAGGCCTCGTAGCGGGAGTATTCCGCCATGAGCTCGCTCAGCGGCTTATCGGACTGGCCCAGAGCGGCCAACACGTGCATTGCAGCAAGCATGCCGGAATCGGCGTTCCAGAACTCCTGGAAGTAGTAGTGCGCGGAGTGCTCGCCACCGAAGGCGGCCTTGTGCTCGGCCATCTGCGCCTTGATGAAGGAGTGGCCCACGCGGGTGCGCACCGGGGTGCCGCCCTTTTCCTTAATGAGCTCCGGCACGGTCTTGGAGGTAATCAGGTTGTGGATGATGGTAGCGCCGGGGAACTTCTCCAGGTAGCGCTCAGCCACCAGAGCACAGATGGCAGACGGAGAAACCGGCTGGCCCTTTTCATCCACCACGAAGCAGCGGTCCGCATCCCCGTCGAAGGCCAAGCCAATATCGGCCTTCTGATCCACGGTGAACTTCTGCAGGTCTACAAGGTTCTTCGGGTCCAAGGGGTTAGCCTCGTGGTTCGGGAAGGTGCCATCGAGCTCGAAGTACAAATCGCGGACGTCGAAAGGCAAGCCATCGAAGACGGCCGGCACGGTGTGGCCGCCCATGCCGTTGGCGGCATCGACAGCTACGACGAGCGGCTTGGAATCCTCCAGCGGTACCAGCTTGCGCAGGAAGTCGGCGTAGCCGGCCAGAATCTCCTGCTCGGCAATTGCGCCCTCGGTGCCGGTGAACTCCGGGGTGCCGTCGATAAGCATCTGCTTAATCTGCTCCAAGCCGGTCTCCTGGCCCACCGGTACCGCGCCGGCGCGGCAGAGTTTAATGCCGTTGTACTTGGCTGGGTTATGGGACGCGGTAAACATAGCGCCCGCACACTCCAGGGAACCGGCGGCGTAGTAGAGCTCGTCGGTAGAGGTTAGCCCCAGCAGGGTCACGTTGAGGCCCTGCGAGGTCACGCCCTCAGCAAAAGCGCGCGCCAGAGACGGCGAGGACGGGCGCATATCGTGGCCGACTGCCACGGTATTTTCGCCTTCTTCCCGCAGGATGGCGGCAAACGCGGCGCCCGTATCGCGCACGAAGTTCTCATCGATATCTTCGCCCACCACGCCACGGACGTCATAGGCCTTAATTACTGCATCAAGATGCTCACGAGTTCGCATAACCTGCAATAGTACTCCCGCCCGCTGGGAAACTACCGCACCACGGGGTTCGTGTCAGTCCTGTTCCGGTTCCGCGGGCGTCGATTCATCGGGCACGACGGAAAGGTGTGCGCGGCGCGCCTTTTTGGCATAAGCCACGCGGCGGGTGCGAAAGACCGGGTGATTCGAATTGGCAGGGTCTGCCCCATCAAAGGTCGCGGAGTAGTCGATGGGGTCGGCACCGGAGCCGGCGCTGCGGTCATCGACCAAGCCGGTAGTCACGCGGCCATCTTCCTTGACGGCCTCTGCCAAAGCCATCAGGTCATCTTCCTCATCCAGCTCAATGCGATCCACACGCACCAGTTCCCAGCCCACTGGGGCGGAGATGCGGTCGCGGTGGGTGGCGCACAGATCCCAGCTGTGTGGGTTCTCCTCTTCCGCCAGCGGTCCAACGACGGCCGTCTGGTCCGCGTAAGCGTAGGTCAATGTCGCCACGGCGGGGCGGCCGCAGCCTGGGCGGGAGCAATGGCGAGAAATAGTCACAGCGCATAAGTCTAAACCCTTGGTTGAGATTTAGATAGTCTTCGCCCCGGCGTGGCTCCGCTAAATCCGGCCCGCCAGCACCTTAGAATCAGGGTCATGACCGCCGCTCGCCCGCATATCCGCCCCGCCCGCGACCGCCACGGCCACGGCATGCGCGGACCTCTCCTTCCCCAGCAGACCCCGCGCTACCGCAGCGCGCGCGAGCACTTCGACATGGCCGTATTGGAGGCCTATGCCCCCATCCAAAACGCCTTCGCGCCACAATTGCGTGGCCTCGACTTGGCCGTAGACACCATCCCGCGCATGCGGCTTTCTCCCGATATGACCGTACTACCGGATGAGATTATCGCCGATGGCCCAGTTCCCCTCGGCCGCGTGGTTCCCGCCGGTGTAGATTCCGAGGGCCAGCCCACCCGCGCGCGCCTGGTCATCTTCCGCATGCCTATTGAGCAACGTGCCTCTACCCCGTCCGAGCGTTCCGAACTCCTGGGCACCGTTATTACCGCGCTGGTGGCCAACTACCTCAACTTGGACCCCGAAGAAGTGGACCCGCGCTATAGCTGGTAGCCCCAGTAGGTGGCGGATTCTAGGGGTCGTTGCAACGATGATGGTTAGTTTGGTTTGATGCTACCGGTTTGTGTGAGG